>CANJSR010000008.1 GCA_947476855.1 Acetobacteraceae bacterium | reverse complement strand
TACAGTTCGTAAAGACGGTTGCCGCGCCCGGGAAACAGCGTGCCGCGCTTCAGGACCTGCACCCTGGCCCCGATCTCGAACATATCGCCCGCGGGGGCGATGTCGAAGTCGGCCAGGTCCGCCTGGGCGAGCATGTCCTTGGCCGTGTCCGATATACCGGCCTCCGGCGTGCATTGATTGATCGAACCGGTCAGCACGAAATCGGCGCCGAGCATGAAGGCGGCGGCGAGGGATTCGGGGGTGCCGAGGCCGCCGGCGGCGCCAATCCGGACCCTCTGGCGCAATCCGGTTTCAGTCGCAATCGTATCGCGCAGTCGCACGAAATGGGGCACGAGGGTGAAGGCAACCCGCCGATCAGTATGGCCGCCTGAATCCGCCTCGGCGCAGATGTCGTCAGCCAAGGGGATGGACTGCGCCAGTTCGGCCTCCCGCGCTGTGATCCGCCCGCTGGCGCGCAGGGCGGCGACAATCGCGGGGTCGGGAGGGGCAAGGAACTGGCGCGCGACCTCCGGGCGGGAAACCTTGGCCATCACTTGGTTCAGTGGGCGGGGGACGCCATCCGGCCCGTCCCACAAGCCGGTCAGACGGTAGCGCACCAAAGCCGGGGTGACGCGGATGAAGGCCGAAGCCTCGATCCGGCGGACGTTGCGGGCGAGCAGAAGGTCCGTCAAAACATCTTCCTGTGACGGGACCAATTGGTTGTGCAGGAAGTTGATGCCGAACGGATCGTTCGGCCCGATCGACGTCTGTATCTGGTCGATGGCCGAAGCGATGCGAGACGGTTGGAGCCCGCCGGCGCCGAAGAAGCTCAGGATTCCGGCGCGGGCGAGGCGGATGACCCAGGCCTCGGACGCGATCCCCTTGCCCATGGCGCCGGCCACATAGGCGAAGCGAACGCCGTGGTCGACCACGAAGCCTGGGTCACCGAGGGGAAACGGCACGGGCATTATCGGATGGTGGGTCTGTTATGCTCGGCCGTTAAAACAAGAAGACGACGCCTTGGGGGCGTCGTCGACCGTGTCCGTAAGACTGACCGTGGGCGGTACGCTGCCCTCAATCGTCATCATCATCGTCGTCGTCATCATCATCGTCATCGTCATCGTCGTCATCATCGCTGAAGACGCTGCCGAAATCGGTTTCCTCGCGGACGACCACGACGACGGTCTGGGCGCTGGCGCCAAGGATGCCTTCTTCCTTGAGGCTGACGATCGCGTCTTCGACCTTGTCCATCAGGCGGCCTTCGCCACGCCGCAGACGTCGGACGGACCGTCGGCTGTGTTCGCCGAGGTCGACGACGCAAAGCTCAGAGATCGGGTTTGTGTCCGCGGGGGCGGACTCTTTCGCACTGGACGCGGACCGTTCCGCGGTATCACCGGCAGCCATGTCTCGCTCTCCTGGTATGAGGGTGGATGAGGGGCGGTGCGTGTCAGTCGCGGTCGCGATTGGACCGGACCAGCCGCAGCAGCTTCCTCGGTTTGGCTTTCTTGACCGAGCGCACGACGTTGGTGGTCATGTCGTTCAGCCAGCCATCGCGCTTCTTTTCGTTGGAGCGGTTGTGGCGGCCGAGATAGCCGTCCAGCACGCGGATCTGGAATTCGACCAGTTCGCGCACGCCGCGTTCGAACGGGCGCATGCGACGTGTGCCGCGCTTGCGGGACCGTTCACCCTCATACGAGTCACGGGCGACGATGCGGCCGTGGTCGTCGCGACGCAGAACCGTCACGCGCTTGATCGGATGACGTTCATGGTCGTCGTCGTGCTGGCGGTAGACCTCCCGCGTGGGGCCTGCCTCCCCTTGTTTCAGAACTGTTACGCGCTTGACGCCGCGATCCAATTTCAGTGCCATGAGCCCTTCCTTCCGGCTTCCCGCTTGGGAACAGTGTAAATCATCCGGTTCAGACGGGCAATCGGAGTCATGACCTGCGCCCGTTTCTTCCATCCGCCTGGGTCAGTTCCCGAAGGATGCAGCGCAGCACCAGCAGCACGATGCACGCGGTGATGATCCCGAACAGCCACAGCTCCTCCTCGATCGTGTCGGGGGAACCGATCAGGTTCGGGGAAGCCGTGACAAGGTTGTCGATGAACGAATTCTGCATGCCAGCGTGGATGGCCGGATGATAGGCCATCAGGTATCGATACCCAAGGACGGCGGTCCCAATCGCGAGCCCGGCAAGCCCGATCCGCACCACCAGCGCGAACACGCGGGACGCCTTGGACATCGTTGCCTCGAAGCTGAAGGCGGATGCGCGCAGGACCGGGCCCATCATCAGATGGTACTCTTCCAGGGTTGCCCCGACATAGCTGATGCCCTGCGCCAGCTTCGACAGGTTGAAGGCCTTCTTCATGCCGCGGCTGGCGGCTTTCTTGAAATAATTTTGCAGTGTCTTGATATAATCCAGATCCTCGTGCAGATGCTGCAAGGAGGCATCCAGCGTCGACAGAGTCCGGGCGATCTTCAGGAACTCCCAGGTCTGCTGGGCACCGAAGCGATACAGGATGCGACTCACCTCGGCCGCGCCTGTGTTTACGCTGCGATCATGGAAGGGCAGGTGCTTGACCCGCGTTCGGTCGCTCCAGATCCGCAGGGTGCGGGCCAGTTCCATCCGCAATTCATGCAGGTTTCGCGAAGGTAACTGCGCGCACAACCTCAGTTGCAGATCCGCCGCTCGGCCGTAGTCCCGCTCAGCCAGGGCACGCTGCACGCCGCGATACAGGGTCAGGAATTCGCGATCCAGCGAGCCTACGCTGCCCATGTCGATCAACGCGATCCGGCTGTCGCGCAGCAGGATGATGTTGCCCGGATGCAGGTCCGCATGGAACAGGTTGTTCTCGAACAACTGCCGCATGAATGAAATCAGCAGCCGCTGGCCCACCAGATGCGAGTCGATGTTGTTCGCCTTCAACCACGCCCGCACCAGGCCCGGCTCCTCCCGCCGGATGCGGATAAAATCGCTCATAAGTACGCCCGACACGCGCTCCATGACGATCATGTCCTGGGTTGAGATGTCGGCAAACACCTTGGGGATGTACAGCTTATGCCCTTTGGTGCTTTTGCGCATCGCGCGCATGTTGCTGATTTCGTAGCGGTAGTCCGTCTCCTCCCGGAAGATCTGCTCGAATTCTCCCAGCGCGTCGCGCAAGCGGAACTGGCGCAGGCTTGGGATGCGGTTCAGCCGCGTCGCGATGAAACGCAGGATGCGCAGGTCGCGCTCGAACTTCTCCCGCACACCCGGACGCAGCACCTTGACCACGACGTCGATGCTGGATTTGCGAAGCCGAGCGACATGGACCTGAGAGAGGGAGGCGGCGGCGAAGGGTTTGGGATCGAAGGCCGAGAAGACGTGCTCGATCGTCGTGCCAAGCTCCCGCTCGATCACCGCCATGGCGATTTCGGGTGAAAACCCATGCGCCCGGTGCTGCAGGTTGGCGAGTTCGTCGCACATCGCCTCGGGCAGCACGTCGCGGCGCAGCGACATGAGCTGGCCGACCTTCATCCACATCCCGCCCAGACGCTCGAACACCGCGCGCAGGTCGCGGCCCGTCGTCACCGGGTCGGCCCGCCTGGTCACCTTGCGCCAGGTCGCGCGGAAGAAGAAGCCGATGAACGCGAACAGGACGTGGAACGCATCCCAGCGAGAGCCCAACGGCACGTCGACGATCTCGATGTCGCGGTGCGGCTTGCCGGAGATCAGGCGGGTCGGTTCCAGCTCCGGCTTCCGCATCCGGGCCGTGCCGGGCAGCGTGATCAGCCGGCGCAGCACTGGCGGGCGCGGGGACGATGGCGCCCGCGCGATCAGCCGGCCCACGGTTCGACGGTCGAGAGCAACCACGTTCACGCACCCGTCTCCCCAGACTGCAGCCGGTTTTTGAGGTTTACATCATAGTCGCCCGCATTCGTCAGCCGGTCGATCTCCTGGTGGCTGGCGGCGCGGGGCAGGATCGTCAACGGGCCCGTGCCGCCATGGCGAATGGCAATCGACATCGTGTGGCGCGTGGTGGGCATCAGGCTATGGAATTGCCAGGCCGCGTCATGGTCGGACAGCGATGGCTCAAAATGGATCCTGACCGTCGGGGCGTGGAAGGCGAATTGATCGAGCGGCGTCGACAGCCCGGCCCCGGTTGCCTTGATGTAGGCTTCCTTCAGCGTCCAGAACAGGAAAAACATGGTGTTCTTCCCGGCGTCCGGCGCCGCGTGAAGCTGCGCCACCTCGTCGGGAGCGAAATAGGCATCGGCGAGTTGCAGGTGCCCGCCGGGACGATCCCGGTCCTCGATATCGACGCCGATCGGATGGTCCAGCACCAGGCCGCAGGCCACCGCGTGCGGCGCGTGGGAGATGTTGAAGCGCAGCCGGTCCAGCCCGTGGTCGGGGTGCAGCGACGGTTTCCCGTGGTCGCCGGTGATGAAACGCCAGGACCGCGCATCGAGCCCGCCATGGCGATGCAGCATCCCCCGGAGCAAGGCGTGCGCCGCGATATATTGCTGGCGGTCGGAGTCCCGCACGAAGCGAGCCGCGCGGGCCTGTTCCTCGGCATCGAGGACCGTATTCCAGGCAGCCCACCGGTGCGCCGGCACAGTCGCCAGGTCCAGCCACCAGACGGCGGCGATCCCCGACGGCAGCGTCAGGCGCGCCGTTGATTGCGGTTGCCAATCCCCAGACCCCATCGGTATCCTGTCATCCCCCGCCGCCCGTGATAACGGCAGCTTATCGCACGGAAGATGCATGCCGCGCACGATCATGATGTTCTGCGGCCAGGGCGCCCAGTATTACCAGATGGGCCGGGAACTGCATCAGCAGGACAAGGTGTTCCGGCAGACGCTCGACCGGTGCGACGAAATCGCCGGGGACGTCGTCGGGCGGACGATCAGCGACATCGTCTACTCACGCCCCTTGCAGGACAGCGAATATTTCGACCGCCTGACCGAGAGCAACGCCGCCCTTCTCGGCATCAGCTATGCGATCGCAATGTCCCTGTTCGAACGCGGGCTGATGCCGCATCGCCTGCTGGGTTACAGCCTCGGTGAAACGATCGCCGCCGTCGTCGCCGGGGTCCTCTCCCTCGAGGACGGTTTCCGCCTTCTGCACGCCCAGGCTCGGCTGTTCGAAACCAGGTCGCCCGCCGGCACGATGATCGCCGTCCTGGCTGAACCTGAGCGGGCGCGCGACTGCCCCGAGGTCACGACGCTGACCGAGGTCGCCGCGATCAACGCGCCCCGGCATTTCGTGCTGTCTCTGCTCGCCGGCGACATTCCCGCGGTGACCGCGGCACTGGATCGCCTGGGGGTCACCTGGGCCCGGTTGCCGGTCCGCTATCCGTTCCATGCCGCCGCGATCGATGCTTTGGCCGATCCGATGCGCCGGCTGACCGGCACGTTCCAGTTTGGCCCGCCGCGCTGGCCGCTGATCTCGGTAGCGACGGGCGGGCGGGTCGACCGATTCGACGGCAGCCATATCTGGCGTGTGATGCGCGGGCGGCTGCTGTATCGTGAAACGATCGAAGCCCTGGCGCGGGAGGGTGAGTGGACCTTGGTGGAAGCCGGTCCCTCTGGCACCCTGGCTTCGTTTGCCCGGCAGATCAGGGCGCCGGGGATCACCGGCTGGCCATCGATCGACCAATTCGGGCAGAATGACAGAACAATGCGACAACTGATGGCGGCAATATGACACGCGTGGTGGTTTTCCCCGGACAGGGCTCTCAAACAGTCGGCATGGGAAAGGATCTGTTCGATCGCTTTCCCGAAATCGTGGCCATCGCCGACCGGGTGCTTGGCTATTCGATTCGCGACTTGTGCCTGAGCGACCCTGACAAGCAGCTGGGGCAGACCCAGTTCACCCAACCGGCTTTGTTCACGGTGAACGCGCTGCACTATCTGGCCTATCGCAAGGACGGCGGGGCCGAACCCGACTTTGTCGCGGGGCACAGCCTGGGCGAGTACAACGCCCTGTTCGCGGCCGAGGCGTTCGATTACGAGACCGGCCTGAAGCTGGTGCAGAAGCGCGGGGCGCTGATGGGCGCGATTTCAGGCGGCGGCATGGCGGCCGTGATCGGCATCGACGCCAGCGCCATCCGCGGCGCGATCGAGACCAGCGGGATCAGCACGGTGGATGTCGCGAATTTCAACGCGATCATCCAGACCGTCCTGTCCGGCCCGACCGAGGATCTGGAACGGCTGGCCCCCGCCATCTCGGCGGCGGGTGGACGCAGCATCCCGATCAATGTGCGGACGGCCTTCCACTCCCGCTACATGCGTCCGGTGGCGCAGGAGTTCGGGGCGTTCCTGGCGGGCCAGAAGTTCTCCCCGCTGGTTATTCCGGTGATCTCCAACTTCACCGCCCTGCCGTACCGGGACGATGAGATCGCCAACAACCTGGTCAAGCAGATCGACCATTCGGTCCGTTGGGTCGAGAGCATCCAGTATCTGCTGGAAGAACCCGAGCTGGAATTCATGGAGATGGGACCGGGCAAGGTGCTCGCCCGCCTGATCCAGGACATCCGCAAGCATCCGGTCCCGGTCAACATCGCCCGCCGTTACTGACCGATCATGCGGGCGGTTCTGTGCACTGGATGGGGTGAGCCGGACAGGCTGATCCTGGCCGAGGTTCCGAATCCGCCCTTAACCCCCGGCGGCATCCGCGTGGATGTCGCCGCGGCGGCGGTGAACTTTGCCGACCTGCTGATGATCGCGGGCAAGTACCAGGAGAACCCGCCGCTCCCGTTCAGTCCCGGCTTCGAGGTGGCGGGGACGGTGCGGGAGGTCGCGGCCGGCGTGTCCGGCTGGGCCGTCGGCGATCGGGTGATGGGGATGCTGCCCCATGGCGGCTACGCCGAACAGGTCGTGCTGCCGGCCGACCAGGCGTTCCGCGTGCCGGACGGCCTGGACCTGGTCGCCGCCGCTGGCTTCCCCGTTGCCTATGGCACGGCCTATGCCAGCCTCGCCTGGCGTGCCCGTCTGCGCCCGGGGGAGCATCTGCTGGTCTTCGGTGCGGCTGGCGGCGTGGGGCTCGCGGCGGTGGAAATCGGGAGGATGCTCGGCGCGATGGTGATCGCCGTCGCCTCGGGGCCCGAACGGCTGGCGGTCGCCGCCGACCACGGTGCCGCCCACCTGATCGACCACCGGACATCCGATGTTGCCGCCCGGGTGCGGGAGATCACCGGTGGACGCGGCGCCGATGTCATCCTTGACCCGGTGGGTGGGGACGCGTTCGAGGCCGGGCTGCGCTGCATCGCCTCCGAGGGACGGCTGGTCGTGGTCGGCTTCGCGAGCGGGCAGGTCGGCCAGCTATCCGCGGGCGTCGCGCTGGGCCGGAACATCGATCTGATCGGGTGCTATTGGGGTGCCTATCGCGGGTCGGATGGCGGGCGGGTGCGCGGTGCCTATGACGAACTGGCCCGCTGGGTCATCTCGGGTCGGCTGCGGCCGCATATCGGGGCACGATTTCCGCTGGCCGAGGCGCCAAAGGCGCTGGCGATGCTGCGGGATCGCGGCGTGGCCGGGAAGATCATCCTGACGATGCAATAACCCGTAGGTGGCCTCAGGCCGCCGGTGCCTTCCCATGCCCCTTCTCGGACGAGATCAGCATGTAGACCGCGGGCACCACGTAGAGCGTGAACATCGTCCCGATCGCAATGCCGGTCGCGATCACGACGCCCATGTTGAACCGCGACGCCGCCCCCGCGCCGGAGGCCAGCAGCAACGGTACGACCCCCAGCACCATCGCGGCCGTTGTCATGATGATCGGCCGCAGCCGGGTGATCGCCGCCTGCTTCACCGCGTCGCGCTTGGACATGCCCTGGTCGCGCAGGCCGTTGGCGAACTCCACGATCAGGATGCCGTGCTTGCTGATCAGGCCCATCAGCGTCACCAGCCCGACCTCGGTGTAGATGTTCAGCGACACGCCCCCCAGCCCGAGGCAGATGAACACCAGCGCCCCCGCGATCGACATCGGCACCGAGATCAGAATGATCAGCGGGTCACGAAAGCTGCGGAACTGCGCGGTCAGGGCCAGGTAGATGATGATCAGGGCGAAGGTGAAGATCGTCACGAAGCCGCGGGATTCCGATACGAACTGGCGTGACGACCCGCCGTATTCGACCTGATACCCGGGCGGCAGGACCCGCTTCGCGATTTCGTTCAGGCTGGCCAGCACATCGCCCAGCGCGATGCCCGGCACCGGCACGCCCTGGATGGTGGCGGCGTTCAATTGCCGGAAATGATTGAGCGATTCGGGGATGGTCTGCGCCGTGATCGTCGCGATGGTCGACAGCGGCACCGTCCGTCCGTCCGCCGTCCGGATCGCGTAGTCCAGCAACTGGCTCGCATCCAGGCGGAACCGCTGGTCGGCCTGTGGGATCACCTTGTACGACCGCCCATCCAGGCTGAAATAGTTCACATAGGCGCCGCTCAGCATCCAGGTCAGGGACGTGCCGATATCGCTCAGGCTGAGGCCGAGCATGGCGACTTTGTCGCGGTCGAGGTTGAGGGTGTATTGCGGCTGGTCGATCTTCAGGTCGGAGACGACATAGGCGAACAGACCGCTCTTCTGCGCCTCGGCCAGCATGGACTGGGAGACGATGTTGAGCTGCTCGAACGAGGATGTCGTGGTGATCGCGAACTGAACCGGCAGGCCCGAGGCACCGGGCAGGGTGGGCGGCTGGAACGCCACCACCTGGGCGCCGGCGATCCCGCCGACCCGCTGTTGCACCAGCGTCTGAAGGGCCGTCGCGTTGCGTGACCGCTCATCCCAGGGTTTCAGCACCAGGCCGCCGACGGACGTACCGGGGACATCGATCTGGAACATGCTGTCCAGCTCGGGCAGGTCCGAGACCATCTTGTAGAGCTGTGCCGAGTACAGCTCCCGCTGGGTCAGGGTCGCGTTCGGCGCGGCGGACGACAGGGTCATGACCAGGCCCTGATCCTCCTGCGGAGCCAGTTCGCTGGTCGATGACGAATACAGGAAATAGATGCTGCCCAGGATGATGGCGGCAAAGGTGTAGGTAACCGGCCGGTAGTCCAGGCTGTGGTCCAGCCGTCGGGCGTAGCGGGCGGCGCGCCGATCGAACCAGCGGGAGAATGCGTCCGAGATACGCTCCAAGCGCCCTCGTTTGGTGGGATCGGACACGCGCAGAAGATGCGCGCACATCATGGGCGACAGGGTCAGGGCGACGACACCCGACAGGGTCACGGCGCCGGCCAAAGTGAAGGCGAACTCGGTGAACAGCGCGCCGGTCAGGCCCGACTGGAAGCCGATCGGCACGTAGACGGCGATCAGCACCAGGGTCATTGCGATGATCGGGCCGCCAAGCTCCCGCGTCGCGGTGATGGCGGCGTCCAGTGGCGTCAGCCCTTCTTCCAGATGGCGGTTGACGTTTTCCACCACGATGATGACGTCATCGACCACCAGCCCGATCGCGAGCACCAGGGCCAGCAGGGTCAGCAGGTTCACGGTGAAGGACAGCGCCATCATGATCGCGAATGTGCCGACCAGGCAGATCGGGATGGCGATGAGGGGGATCGCCACCGATCGCGGGGAACCGAGGAAGATGAAGACGACCAGGGCCACGATCACCAGGGCCTCGACCAGGGCGGTCACGACCTCGACGAGTGAGCTGTTCACGAAGCCGCTGGCATCATAGATGATCTCGGCGGTCAGGCCGCGTGGCAGGGCGGCCTGGATGCTCGGGAACACCGCCTTTACCGCCCCGATCACCTGCAACAGGTTGGCGCTCGGCGCCAACTGGATGCCCAGGTAGACCGATCGCTTGCCGTTGAACCAGACCTGGGATTCGTAGTTGTCGGCACCCAGGGACACGGTCGCGACATCCTGCAACCGGACGATCGCGCCGCCGGTCTGGCGGATGACCAGGTTGCGGAACTCTTCCAGCGAATGCAGGCCGGTGTTCGCCGACAGCAGGGCCTGGACCATGTTGCCCTGCGTGCCGCCCAGGCCGGCGATGAAGTTGTTCTGCGACAGGGCTCCGGTGATATCGGCGGCGGTCAGGCCCAGCGCGGCC
This sequence comes from Acetobacteraceae bacterium, assembly GCA_947476855.1. The sequence goes on along the minus strand of CANJSR010000008.1, from coordinate 23,906 downwards.
AGCTTGTTGGGATCAAGCCAGGCCCGCAGGGAGAAGTTCTGAGAGCCCAGCATCTCGGCTTTCTGGATGCCGGGGATGGTTTCGATCTGGGGCTTGGCAACGCGGATCAGGTAGTCGGTGATCTGGTTCGGTTGCAGCACGTCGCTGTAGAAGCCGATATACATGGCATCCACGGTCGTGCTGTTGGCGACGGCGATCGACGGTTGCAGTGTCCCGGTCGGCAACTGGTTGATGATGGAGCTGACCCGGGTATTGATATCGGACAGCGCCGCGCGGGAATCGTAGTTGAGCCGCAGGTTGGCCGTGATCGTGCTCATGCCCGACTGGCTCATGGACGTCATGTAGTCGATGCCGTCGACCTGGGCGATCGCCTGCTCGATCGGCGTCGTGATGAAGCCCGCGACGGTGGCCGCGTCGGCGCCGAAATAGATCGTGGTGACCGTGACGACCGCGCTTTCGGTCTGCGGGTATTCCTGGATCGGCATGGAGGTCATGGCGCGCAGGCCGGCGACCATGATGGCCAGGCTGACGACGATCGCGAGGACCGGTTGACGGACGAAGGTCGCGATAAGGTTCATACTGCCCGTGGCCTATCGCTGCGGCAGGACGGGCGCCGGGCTGGCGCTGGGTTGGACCGAATTGTCGACGACCACGGCGGTGCCGTTCCGCAGCTTGATCTGGCCGGCGGTGACCACGGTCTGTCCTTCCTTGATCCCGGACAGCACGGCGATCTGATCCCCGCGGGATGCGCCCGTCGTGACGAAGGTCTGCTGCGCGACCAGCTTCGGCTTGCCCTTGTCGTCCTTCCCGGCGTCCTCCAGCACGAAGATCGTGCTGCCATAGGCGTTGAAGGTGACGGCGGACTGCGGAAGGGTCAGGAGCCGCTGGGGCTTGTCGGTCTCGATCTCCACGGTCGCATACATGCCGGGCAACAGCTTGAGCCCGGTATTGGCCAGCGTGGCGCGGATCAGAACGTTGCGGCTGCCAATTTCGACCTTGGCGTTGATCGCGGTGATCTTGCCCGGGAAGACCTGGTCGGGCAGCGCGTCCACCCGCGCGCGCAGGACCTCTCCGACCGCCAGTCGGGACAGGGTTTGCTGGGGCAGGTAGAAATCGAGGTAGATCGGGTCGAGCGCCTGCAACGTCACGATCGGCGTGCCGGGGTTCAGGTACTGGCCCACGTCCACCTGCCGGATGCCGAGGCGCCCGGCGAAAGGGGCGCGGATGGATTTGGTTTCGATCAGGGCCTTTTGTGCCTCGACCTGGGCGCGGGCGGATTTCAGGTTCGCTAGGTCGGCGTCGACCGTCGCCTGGCTGACGATCTTCTCCCGGAACTGCCGCAGGTCCCGCTGATAGGTGATGTCCGCGAGTTCCTGCATGGCCTGCAACTGGGCCAGGCGGCTGTTGGCGTCGTTCAGGCGCATGGTCATCAGCAGGGTGCCTGCGGTGACGTCCTGACCGGACAGGAAGGGCAGGGTCTCGATGATGCCGGGCTGCTCGGGGGCGATGTCGACGCCCTGGGTGGCGCGCAGGGTCCCGACGGCGCGCAGCAAGGGCTGCCAGTCCTGGAACTGGGCCTGTGTCGCCGAGACGGTCTGCGGCGCGGCGGCATAGTCGGCCAGGGCCTTGGCGATCAGGTGGGTCTTCAGGACCTGGAACCCGTAGACCCCACCCAGGACGGCGCCAACCGCCAGCAGCATGATGACCATGCGTTTGATCATGAAGGTCAGCTCTCTTGCGAAGGCGGGGCGGGTCGGTTCCACCAGCCGCCGCCCAGCGCCTGGTACAGCGCGGCGGTGTCGGCGAACCGGTTGGTCTCGGCCTGGATCAGCGCGATCCGGGCCTGCGCGTGGGTGGTCTGGGCATTCAGGAGCGTCAGGAAGGACGTCCCGCCCGCTCGGTACTGCGCTTCCGAGATGGACAGGCTGGCGGCGGCGGCCCGTTCGGCGGCCTGCTGCGCCAGCACCGCGTCGGCGTCGGTCTGCAGGGCGAGCAGGGTGTCCGCGACGTTCCGGAACGCCCCCAGCACCGCGCTCCGATATCTTGCAATCGCCGCTTCCAGTCCGGCATCCGCCGCTCGGCGTTGGTGCAGAAGCTGCCCGCCCTGGAACAAGGGCTGGGAGATGCTGGCGCCATAGTCGAAGATCATGGTCCCGGGCCTGAACAACTGTCCGAGCGTGATGGACCCGACCAGGGCGGTCAGGGATATCTGGGGCAGCATGGCGTTGATCGCGATGCCGACCTGGGCCGTGGCCGCCTGAAGCTGGGCGGCGGCCGAACGGATGTCGGGGCGTTGCTCCACCAGGGCCGAGGGCAGGCTGACCGGCAGTTCCCCCGGCAGGCGCAGGCTGGCCAGGGCGATGGGCGGTCCCGCGTCCTCACCGGGGAAGCGGCCGACCAGGCCGTTGATCAGGTCGCGCTGCTGGCCGATCTGGCGATGGAGCGCGGGAAGGCCGGCCTCCGCCTGGGCCAGCGCGGCTTCCTGGGAGACGACGTCGGCACCCGCTGCTCCGCCCAGCGCGGTCTGCCGGCGTACCAGGTCCAGGACCCGCCGGCGCATCGCGACGATTTCCTCGGTCGCGGTAAGCTGGGCGCGGAACGAGGCCTCCTGAATCGCGGCCACGACCACGTTGGCGGCGATGGTCAGGTAAGCGGCTTCGAGCTGGAAACGCTGGTAGGTGGCCTGGGCGTCCGCGGCCTCGATCTGGCGGCGTGTCCCGCCGAAGATGTCGAGCGGGTAGGAAATGCTGAGCTGGGTCGTACTGAGATTGAAGACCTCGGTATAGCTCTGCCCGATCGAGGCGCCGGAGAAGCCGATCCGGTTCGCCGAGGCCTTGGCGCCGAGGGTAGGGAACAGCCCGCCCCGGCTGGCCAACGCGTTTTCCTGCGTCTGTCGCAGCGTGGCCTGGGCGGCTTCGAGGTCGGGGTTGGCTTTCAGCGCCTGGGCGACTAGCGCGGTCAACTGGGCGGAACCGAACAGGGTCCACCAGTCATGCGGCAGGTCCCGTCCGGCAAGGAAGGCCTGGGACGCGGCGGCGCCTTCCCCCTGGCCAGCCGTGCGCGCGGGCAGGGGGCCGGCACTGACGCTCGCGGCCGCTGGCAGGTCTGGTTGCGTGTAGTCCGGGCCGACCGCGCAGCCGCCAAGGGCGGACGCGCCCAGGGCCGAGGCGATCACCGCGAGGGCCGAACGCCGCCCAACGGGGCGGTTTGTCGATGGCACGGGCACGATGGCCTGTCGCCCCATAGGCTCCCCCGCTCGGATCACGTTGCTTTCATATGGTATGGTGGTCCTGGCCGCGCTGCAATGCGGGTCGTGGACGCGCTGTTGAGCGCCCGGATCGATCCGGTGGTTGAGGTTCTGGCCCGCACACGTCAAAGTGGAGCCACCCGATGGTCGGGTGAAGGCCCCAGGCCTCAGATCGGAAGGCTCGTCAGATGCGTAGCTCACTTATCGCCGCCTCGTTCGCGACCGTTGCCATGGTGTCCCTGGCGGCGCCTGCCCTTGCCCAGGCGCCTCGCCCGGTGCCCCCCCCCCCGACGGTCGCCGTCGAGATCAAGCCTGGCGCGACCTATACGTTTTCCCCGGGTCACCTGACCGTGGTCGGCGCGGGTGCTGTTGCCGGGTATGTGGTCGGGAACATGCTGTTCATGGGCAACCTGATGCCGGTGCTGGGCGGTGTAGCCGGTGGGTTCGCGGCGAATTACTGGTACTTCAACCGCTAGGCATCATTCGGCGGAGCGCCGCTGGTGCGGAGCAGACAGGTTGCCGCGCCATCAGGCATTTCCAGGCGGACATTCGTGGTCCTCGCGACACATGTCCGCTTGGGCAGCTTCCGCCTGGAGTCGGCGCCGGCCTGGCCCCGGGGGCCGCGCTTCATGGCGGCGTTTCAGGACATTGTCTGGTCGGTTTCCTCCAGCCAGGCGCGCAGCAGCGTATAGGTGACGCCCAGGATCACCGGGCCGATGAACAGTCCTACCAGGCCCAGCGACAGGATGCCGCCGATCACCCCCACCAGGATCAGCAGCAAGGGCAGGTCGGCGCCGCGCCGTATCAGGAACGGACGCAGGAAATTGTCCATCGTCACCGCGATCGTGCTGATCGCCGCCAGGACAACGCCCGAGACGATAGATCCCTCGCTGAACAGCCAGATCGTCGCGGGCAACAGCACCAGGGTGGGGCCAAGCTGCGCGACGCAGAGCATCATCATGACGGCGGTCAGGATCGGCGCCTGCGGCACGCCCGACACCGCGAGCCCGATGCCGCCCACCACCGACTGGGCCACCGCCGTGATCACGACGCCCAGGGCCACGCCCCGAATCGCCTGACCGGCCAGGATCACCACATCCTCTCCCTTGGCCCCGGCCAGCCGGAAGCCGAACCGGCGGCAGATCGCGGTGGCGGCTTCTCCGGAACTGTAGAGGACGGCCGAGATCGCGATCGTCAGCACAAGCTGCACGAACAGCCCGCCCAGGCCGCCGACCGCGCCCACGAACCATTGGGTCACGGTGCCGGCATAGGGGGTGAGTTGCTTGGCGACCTCTCCCACCCCCAGATTGGCCAATGCCGTCCAGCGCTCCACGATCGTCGGCCCGACCATCGGCAGGTCGGCGACCCAGTCGGGCAGCGCCGGCAGATGGAAATCGGGCAGCGCGTCGATCAGGGCGGCGATCCGGTCGGACTGCCCGACGATGGTCGTGATCGCGAGCCACAGCGGGATCAGCACGATCATCACCAGCACCAGGGTCATCACCGCAACGGCCGGCCCTCGGCGGCCGCCCAGAACGGACTGCACGCGCAGCATGACGGGCCAGGAGGCGATGACCAGCGTCGTGGCCCAGACCGTGGCGGCGAGGAAGGGTTGGATGATGGCGAAGGAACCGGCCAGCAGACCGGCAATGAACATGATCGCGAGCGTGTTGCGGGCAAGGTCCCGCGGCATTTCGCTCATGGGTGGGTGGCCTCCTGGCGACGCGGGAAATCTAGAGGGCGGTTCAGGTCCAGGCAATCAGGGGAATGGGCGTGTTCGATCCGGCACGCGCCCATCTGGATCGTTGGCGCGTGGCGGGCCGGCCTGTAGTCTGGTTCGGCGAGCCATCCCGGTTCCGCGCCTGGTTGGAACGCTTTGCCCTGACGCTGTTGGTTCTCCTCCGTTCTGTCCTGGCCCGCCGGCTGGCCTGGTTCCCGCTGGGACTGGCGCTGGGGCTGTCGGCCGAACCGAGCGCGCCGCTGGCCGCGGGGCCGGATGATCCCGCCGTGCTGTGCGGCGACGCCCTGCGAACGGCCGAAGCCCGCTACGCCACCCCGCCCGGCCTGCTGGAGGCCATCGCCAAGACCGAGAGCGGTCGTGGGATCGGCCCGGGCGGCACCGCGCGCGCCTGGCCCTGGGCGGTGAACATCGGCGGCGCCGGGCGGTATTTCGAAACCCGGGACGCCGCCATCCTGGCGGTCCGGCAGGCCCTGGCGGCGCGGGCGGGCTATGTCGATGTCGGCTGCATGCAGGTGAACCTGCAATTCCATCCGCTCGCATTCCGGTCGCTGGAAGAAGCCTTCGACCCCGCGGCCAATGTCGACTACGCCGCGCGCTTCCTGATCAGTCTGCGGGACGCGGCGGCCGGGAACTGGTTTGTCGCTGTTGGGATGTATCACTCCCGCTCGCCCGACCTCGCGGCGGTGTACCGTGAACGGGTGACGATGGCCGGCTCCCAGATCCGCCCCGCGGGAAGGGGCAAGGTGCGGATCACGCTCGCCAACGGCCATGTCGTGACGATCAACGTCAACCGCCAGCCGTCCCGCGTCCGCCGCCATCGTTCGCCGTGTGAGGTCGCGACGATCCTGGGCCCCTATCTGGCGGCGGGGGCGCGTGCCCGGGCCTGTGCCCCGGCATCCACACCCTCATCCAACCCGGCATCCACCCCGCCATCCAGCCCCGCGGCGGGCCGGCCTGGATGAGGATCGGCTTGGCGATCCTGGTCGCGGTGGTGTTCGGAGCGATGCTGCTGTTCGACACGGCGGCGCTGGTGCTGCTGACGGCCGACTGCCTCTCGGGCGGCTGCGGGGTCGATCCGATCTGGATCGCGGCCGGCTCGGCGGGGCTGGTGGCCGCCGTTGCGCTGTCGTCCTGGTGGAGCCGCCGGCGGCCGGCGCGGAAGACCGGCGGCGGCAAGGCGCCTGCCCGCCGCAAGCCGACCGGAAAGGCCAAGTCCCCGCGCAAGCGGCGGGCGAAGTAGGCGGGCGGGGATTGTCTTGAACCCCCGGCCGGGGGCGAGGTAGTACGCTCGCATGGCCGCCACGAAGACCAGCCTGACCCTGTTTGCCTTGCTGCTGCTTGTGCCCGTCGCCGTCTCGGCGGTGCTGCACCAGGCGCATGGGGTCGGGCCGAACTGGCAGACAGCCGACCGGTCCAGCGCCGGGCTGCTGCCGGCGGCGGATCATCCGGGTGCCGTGGTCCGGGTGATGGCCGCGCGGACGGTGCGCTGGCGGGGCATCTTCGCCGTGCATTCCTGGATCGTCTATAAGCCCGAGGGCGCGTCCGCCTATATCCGCCATGACTACACGGCCTGGGGCGATCCGATCCGCCGCAACGGGTTCGAACCGGATGGCCGCTGGTTCGGCCGCGCGCCGGAGGTGATTTTCGCCGCCGATGGTCCGGCCGCCGCCGCGATGATCCCGCGGATCGAGGCCGCCATCGCCGCCTATCCCCTGCGGGCACGCGGCGATTACCCGGTCTGGCCTGGCCCAAACTCCAACACCTTTGTCGCGGCGGTGATGGAGGCGGTGCCCGAGGCCCGCCTGGTGCTGCCGCCCACGGCAATCGGCAAGGATTTTCCCCATGACGGGCGGTGGCTGCGGCTGACGCCCTCGGGCACCGGGGTGCGGCTGAGCCTGGGCGGGTATGCCGGACTGACGGTCGGCTGGGTGGAGGGGGTGGAGGTCAACCTCCTCGCGGCCGTGGTGGGGATCGATGTGCGGCGTCCGGCGCTGAAGGTGCCAGGGGTGGGGCGCATCGGCATGGCGGCCGGGTAGGGGCGCACGGACCTCTCTGGCTCTCTCTTCCCACGGTCGGTGCCGCGGCTCCCCTCACCCCAGCCCTCTCCCGCAAGGGGGAGAGGGGGCGATGTACGAACCTCCGCGCCCGCTTGCCAGTTCCCCCAAACGCCCCCATCGTTCACCCAGTGAAAAAACGTCCAGGAAACGAGGCAACAGCAATGGCGGACAAAATTCGCGTCGGCATGGTCGGCGTCACGCCCAGCCGGGGGTTCTCCTCGATCGCCCATATGCCGGCCCTGAAGGCGCTGCCGGATTTCGAGGTCGTGGCCCTCTGCACCACCCGCCAGGAATCGGCCGAGGCCGCCGCGGCGCATTATGGCGTCCCGCTCGCCTTCGCCGACGCCGCGGCCATGGCCCAGCACCCCGAGGTCGACCTCGTGACCGTCTGCGTGAAGGTCCCCGACCACTTTACCCCGGTCATGGCCGCGATCGATGCCGGCAAGCACGTCTATTGCGAATGGCCCCTCGGCCGGAACACCGAGGAGGCGATCCAGATGCTCAGTGCCGCCGAAGGGCGCGGCGTGCGCCATGCCATCGGGTTGCAGGGGCGGGTGTCGCCCGCGATCAACTACGTCAGGGACCTGATCGCCCAGGGTTACATCGGCAAGCCGCTGTCGGGGACGCTGTTCGTCAACGCGGCAAACTGGGGCGCGACGCTGGATCGCGCCTACCAGGCCGATTTCGCCAATGGCGCCAACATGATGACCATCACCGGCGGGCACAACCTGGATCTGCTGTGCCATATCCTGGGGGAATTCCGGGAACTCTCGGCCTTCGCCGCCAGCCAGCGGACCCATATTCCGCTGGAGGGCACCGGAGAGATGATCCCGATGGACGTCCCCGACCAACTGGTCGTCAGCGGGATCGTGGGGGACGGCGCGGTCGTCTCGGTCCAGGTGCGCGGCGGCATGACCCGGGGACATGAATTCCTGTTTGAAATCCATGGCACCGAGGGCGACCTGGTGCTGGCGGCGACCACCCGGACCTCCACGCAGAGGCAGGAGCTGACCGTCCAGGGCGCGCAGGGGGCGGGGACGCCGCTGGCCGACCTGCCGGTTCCGGCGTCCTATCGCTGGGTGCCGGCCGATGCGCCCACGGGCTCACCCTACAACGTCGCCCAGCTCTACGCGAAGCTGGGGGACGCGATCCGGACCGGCACGCCGATGCATCCCGGCTTCGACGATGCGGTCCGGCGCCACCGGATGCTGGACATGATCACCGCGTCGGCCCGCACCGGACGCCGCGTCACGGCGTGATGGCGCGGCTTGCTTGTCGCCGGGGCAACCTCGGGGCGGCTCCTTCCGGGCCGATGTGACAGGACCGGTCGGCGGCGGCGATTGTTTCGACTCCTGTACAACCCCCTGACGCATCGCTTGCTGCCGACATCCGTCTGATCCGCGCACCGTGCGTGCCACGTTCGGCCGGTAAGTCCGGCGATCGGTGGATTGCCGGCTCGGATCGTGGCATTGATCGGCTGTGTTGACCCGCCAGCCGGAGACCTCGATGCCCCCCAGTGACGCCGCGCAGGCCGAAGCGCCCGTGAAGCTTGAACTCCAGACCTCGCGCCAGTTCCCGAATTTCATGGCGGAACAGCGCATCAGTCTCGCGGTGACGACCTATCAGGCAGGCAAGTTGTTTCTTCTTGGGCTGCGCCCGGACGGGCGGCTCTCGGTGTTCGAGCGGACGCTGGAGCGGTGCATGGGTCTGTGTGTCGACCAGGACATGCTGCATGTTGCCACATTGTATCAGATCTGGCGGTTCCAGAACGTCCTGGCGCCCGGGGCGTTCCACCAGGAGCACGACGCGCTGTTCTCTCCGCGCATGAGCTGGGTGACCGGCGACCTGGATGTCCACGACCTGGCGCTGCTGCCCGACGGCCGGCCGATCTTCGCCAACACGCTGTTCAGTTGCCTCGCGACGGTGTCCGACACCGACAGCTTCACCCCGGTCTGGAAGCCCCGCTTCATCAGCCGGCTGGCGGCCGAGGATCGTTGCCACCTGAATGGGCTCGCGATGCGGGACGGCAAGCCGGCCTATGTCACCGCGGTCGGGCGCAGCGACGTCGCCGATGGCTGGCGGGAACACCGGCGCGAGGGCGGCTGCGTCATCGATGTCGAGAGCGGCGAGATCGTCGCGGGCGGCCTGTCGATGCCGCATTCGCCCCGGCTGCACAACGGCCGGCTGTGGCTGCTGAACTCCGGCACCGGGGAGTTCGGCTGGGTCGATCCGAAGACCGGCCGGTTCGAACCCGTGGCCTTCTGCCCCGGCTATATGCGCGGGCTGTCCTTCGTCGGGGATTTCGCGCTGGTCGGCCTGTCGCTGCCGCGCGACAACCGGACCTTCAACGGGCTGGCCTTGAATGAGGCGCTGATCGCCCGCGGGGCCGAGGCGCGCTGCGCCATCCTGGTCATCGACCTGCGGACCGGGGACACGGTGCATTGGGTGCGGTTCACCGGCGTGGTGCAGGAACTCTATGACGTGGCGGCGATCCCGGGCGTGCGGCGTCCCTCGGCGATCGGCTTCCGTTCGGATGAAATCCGGCGCGTGATCACGGTTGGCGCCTCCCCCGGCATGGCATGACGGCCGAGGTCCGGCGGGGGCTTCGGGAGGCTCTCGCGGCGGTCCAGGATCTGGTGCGACAACGCCGGCTGCCGGAGGCGGTCTCGGTCTGTGACCGCATGCTGGCGGTCGCGCCGGACGATGTTTCGGTGCTGTTGCACAAGGGCGTGGTGCTGCTGCTGGGCGATGACTCCGCGCGCGCCGAACGGCATTTCGAGGCCCTGACGCGGGCGCATCCCGATCTGGAGGATGCGTGGCAGGGGCTGGGGAAGGCGCTGTACGACCAGCAGCGCTGCGAGGCGGCGATTGCGGCGTTCAGCCGAGCTGCCGAACGGTCCCAGGCGCCGGCGCGGGCGCTGTATCATCGCGGGCTGGCCCATCTACTTGCGGGTGACTTTGCCGCCGGATGGCGGGACTACGAGCATCGGCTGGCCGTCCCGGATTTCCGCCATCGCGTGTTCGACCGGCCTCGGTGGGACGGCTCGCCTTTGGCGGGTCGGCGGCTGCTGGTGATCGCCGAACAGGGCTATGGCGACGTGTTCCAGTTCGCCCGTTTCCTGCCGCGTCTGCGGACGCTGGACGGGACGGTGATCTTCGAATGCCCGTCGGACCTGCGGGCGGCGCTGGCCCCGGTGCTTGATGGGCTGACGATCGTCCTGCCGCGGGGGCGGGAGGCGCCAGATGTCGCGTTCGACTGCTATGTGTCGCTGTTGAGCCTGCCGCTGGTGCTGGGTCTTGGTCCCGACGACCTCGCCAGCGACGGGCCGTACCTGACCGGAGCGGCGGCGCCCCGGACGGGGACAGGGTTGCGGGTCGGCGTGTGCTGGGCCGGCAAGCCGTCGCATCCGCAGGACCTGCACCGATCCATGGACCCGGAGTTCCTGGCGCCGCTCGCCGGCGTGCCGGGGGTGACGCTTGTGTCCCTCCAGAAGGAATCCGGACACCGGCCGCCCCTGCCGGGATTGTGCGGCTTCCTGGGCGCGCCGGACCGGCCGCTGGACAATTTCGCGGCGACGGCGCGGGAGATCGCGGGTCTCGACCTGGTGATCACGGTTGATACCTCGGTGGCGCATCTGGCGGCGGCGCTTGGGCGACCGGTCTGGCTGCTGCTGTCGCGCGCCTGCGACTGGCGGTGGATGACCGGGCGGGACGACAGCCCGTGGTATCCGACGATGCGGCTTTTCCGGCAGGAGCGGCTGGGCGACTGGCCGCCGGTGATCGCGGCGGCGCGGGAGGCACTGGCCGAGCTCTCTCGGACGGTGAGGGTGGGGGCGCCACGTCCCAGGCTGGATGAGGTGACACTCGTCTGTATTGACACGATGCACCATGCGGCCGCGCTGCATGCCATCCGCCGGTCCCGTGCCGCCTGTGATTTCGGCGCCGCGTTGTTCCTGACCGATCGTGACATCGTCGAGGACGGTGTCACCGTGCATCGGATCGCGCCGATCGCGGGGCTGGAGGATTACTCCCGCATCGTGCTGCGGGAGATCGCGCCGCTGATCCAGACCTCCCACGCCTTGATCATCCAGTGGGATGGCTATGTCGTGGACCCGGGGATGTGGGACCCGGCATTCCTTTCATTTGATTATATCGGCGCCGTCTGGCCCTTCCGCACGGACGATCATCGCGTCGGCAATGGGGGATTCTCGCTCCGCTCCCGCCGGTTGATTCAGGCCCTGCTCGATCCCGCGTTTCCGGTGCGCCACCCCGAGGATGACGCGATCTGCCGCACCTACCGGCCCGCGCTGGAACAGCTTGGCATACGCTTCGCCGATGAGGCGACGGCCATGCGCTTTTCCACGGAGGTCGTGGAAACGCCGCACCCCAGTTTCGGCTTTCACGGCCTGTTCAACCTGTGGCGATTTGTCCCGGCGGGCCACCTGGATGCGTTTCTCGACCGGCTCGATCCGCGCGCCCTGACATCCACCCCGACCTTCACGCTGCTGGCGAACTACGCCGTGCTGCGCCGCTGGCGGGAAGCCGCGAGCCTGCTGCGGCGGATGCCGTTGCCGCCGCTCGATGTGGCGCGCGGGCTGGCGGGGGTGATGCGGACCGATGTCGGGCGGGCGGAAACCCTGATCGCCACGATCGCGCGGGAGGGGGCGGTGTCGGCCGAGGACCTGGTGCGCGCGGGCAAGCGGCATCACGCGGCGGGACGGCTGGATGCCGCGCGGGAGTGCTACGACCGGGCGCTCGCGCTGGACCCGCGCGCGGCCGAGGCGCTGCATATGCGGGGCGTGGCGCGGATGATGCAGGGGCAGGGGGCCGAGGGCGTCGCCGATGTGCGCGCCGCCCTGCGGGAACAGCCCGATCTGCCGTCGGCCTGGCGCAACCTGGCGCATCACTATCTGCAAACCCTGCTGCGCGACGACACGCCGGCCGAGGCGGAGCGCCTGGCGCTATGGGCCGAGGCCGATGACGCCACCGCCCGGGCCGTCGCCGCCGCGCCGGCGGATGCGGCCTGCCATTACCAGCGGGCGGCGGTGCTGCTGCGCCAGGGGCACCACGTGAAGGCGATCGCGGCGGCCGAGGCGGCGATCCGGCTCGATCCCACGCATGGGCAGGCGCGGATGACGCTCGCCTTGGCCAGGTTGGTGACGGGTGATCTGCCGGCAGGGTTTGCCGCGTACGAGGCGCGGTGGACGCTGGCCTCGATGCGGAAGCACGTCGGGTTCGATCCGGCGACGGCGTGGCGGGGTGAACGCGATCCGAACGGCCTGACAGTGCTGGTCCGCGCCGAACAGGGGCATGGCGACACGATCCACATGGCGCGCTATGTGCCGATGCTGCTGGACCGCGGCGCGCGCGTGGTGGTGCTGGTCCATGCCGGCCTGCGCCGCTTGCTGGCCGAAACCTGGTCCGACCGCGTCATGGTCCTCACGGAAAACGAGGCCCTGCCGGATCACGACCTGCACTGCTCGATGCTGAGCCTGCCGCTGATCTTCGGCACGACGCTGCCGACCATTCCCGCCACGGTGCCCTATCTGCGCGCCGATCCCGCCCGCGTCGCGGCGTGGCGGGAACGGCTGCCGGCGGGGCGGGCCATCGGCGTGGCCTGGACGGGCGATCCGACGGCGAGCATGAACCACCGCCGCTCGGTCCCCGTGGAGAAACTGCTGCCGCTGGGGCAAATTGCCGGGGTCACCCTGGTGTCGTTGCAGAAGGGCGTTCCGGCGCCGATGCTGGACTGGACGGCCGAACTGGACGATTTCGCCGATACGGCGGCGCTGGTGGCGGCCCTGGACCTGGTGATCACCGTCGATACGTCCGTGGCGCATCTGGCGGGCGCGCTGGGCCGGCCGGTGTGGCTGCTGAACCGGTTTGACACCGACTGGCGCTGGCTGCTGGAACGCGATGACAGTCCCTGGTATCCGACCCTGCGTCAGTTCCGCCAGACCATCGACGGAGACTGGGACGACGTGATTGCTCGCGTGCGCGACTCGCTGGCGGCGTGGGCCACGACGCCGCGTGATCATGCCATTTGAAATGAGGTCCTCGATGTTTTCAGGCAGATGGCGCAACGACCAGGGATCGGCGATGGAATTGCGCCAGGACGGCGATGCCATCACGGGCGACTACATCACGCGCATCGGCGACGACCGGGTGGTCGAGAAGCGGCACCCTCTCGTCGGACGGGCGGCTGGCGGGGTCATCGGGTTCGTCGTGTCCTGGGGGGCCGCGTCCTCGGTGACCAGTTGGGCCGGAAAGCTGATGACCGATGCGGAGGGCGGACAGTCCATCCATACCGTCTGGCACCTGGCGCGGGACAATATCGCCGGCGATCCGCCGCGGCCGGCGCAGCCGTGGGAGACATTCCTGACCTATGCCTCGGTGTTCCGGAAGGTGGCGGCGGAACCTGGGCCCGATGGCCGGGATGATGGGGCGTAGGCACTTCTTTGATCGCAACGCGCCGGGACACAACGAAAAGGAACGGAAGATGGATCTGAAACTCGCGGGGAAGACCTGCCTTGTGACCGGCGCCAGCGCGGGGATCGGCGTGGGCATCGCGCGGTCCTTGGCGCGGGAGGGTGTGCGACTCGCGATCCTGGCGCGCCGGCGCGACCCGATGGAGGCACTGGCCGATGAGATCGCGGCCGAGACCGGCGCCCGCCCGACCATCATCGTCGCCGACCTGACGGCGCAGGAAGCGCCCGAGGCGGTGCATGCGGCGATCCAGGCCGCGTTCGGCGGGTTGGAAATCCTGGTCAACAACGCCGGCCTGTCCAGCAAGCCCGAGACGATCGCCCGCGACGACGTCTGGAACGCCGGCTTCGACCTGAAATTCACCACCCTGCGGCGGCTGACCAACGCCTTCCTGCCGGGCATGCGGGCGCAACGCTGGGGCCGGATCATCAACGTGACCGGAATCGTCGAACCCTATGCGACCAGCGCCGCCCTGACCGCCTGCGCCGCGGTGCATGCCTGGGCGAAGGGCCTGTCGCGCGACCTCGCGGCCGAGGGCATCACGATCAACAGCATCCCGCCCGGCCGCATCAACAGTGAACAGATCCGCAAGCGCCTGCATCCCGATCCGGCGGTGACCCAGCGCTATATCGAGCAGAACATCCCGATCGGCCGCTTCGGCGAACCCGAGGAACTGGCCGATCTGGTGACCTTCCTGGCCTCGCCCCGGGCCGGCTACATCACCGGCACGGTTATCCCGGTCGATGGCGGGATGTCCCGCTTCTCGATGTAGGGTCTCCGGCGGCCGCGAAAGGGTGGCGTTCCGGGCGGAAGGGGCACAGACTGGCGGGATGCCGCTGCCCCGCATCCCGCCGTCCGGCCGCTGACCCTCGATGTCGGATTCCGTCTCTGACGAATTCGAGGTTCCGCATCGCCGCCTGATCACCGCCTCCTCGATGCTGGCGATGTTCATGCAGGTGCTGGACACGTCCATCTGCGTCGTGGCGCTGCCGTATATGCAGGGCAGCCTTTCCGCGAGCGCGGATGAGATCAACTGGGTGCTCACGTCCAGCGTGATCGCGGCGGCGATCATGACCGCGCCGGTCGGTTGGATGGCGCAGCGGTTCGGCCGCAAGCGGCTGTTCGTCGTCTGCCTGACCGGCTTCGTGACGATGTCGATGCTGTGTGGCGCGGCGCAGACCCTGACTCAGCTTGTCGTATGCCGCCTGCTGCAAGGGGCATTCGGTGCCGGTATCGCGCCGTTGTCGCAGGCGACGATGCTCGACATCTACCCGTTCTCCCGCCGAGCACAGGCGATGGCGCTGTTTTCGATGGGCGTGACGATGGGGCCGATGCTGGGGCCGACCTTGGGCGGCTACCTCACGGATTTCTACAACTGGCGCTGGGTTTTCTACGTGAACCTGCCGTTCGGCATCATCGCCGTCACCGGCCTGATCCTTTTCATGCCAACTTCGCCCGCTCGGCCGGCCCTGAAGTTCAGTTGGTACGGCTTCGGAATGCTGGCCGTGGCGGTGGGGGCGTTGCAGCTTGTGCTGGACCGCGGCCAGGTGAAGGACTGGTTCACGGCGCGGGAGATCATGGTGCTCGCCATCCTGGCCGGGTTGGCGTTCTACCTGTTCGTCGTCCACATGGTGCTGTCGGACAAGCCGTTTCTGCCGACGGGCCTGTTCAAGGACCGCAACTTCGCCTCCGCCATCATCATGGTCTTCTGCGTGTCCGCCATCATGCAGGCGACCGGCGCGCTGCTGGCGCCCTATCTGCAAAAGTTGGCCGGCTTCGCGCCACAGGATGCCGGCTGGGCGATGGCGCCGCGCGGAGTCGGGATCATGTTCTCGATGTTCGTCGCCTCCCGCCTGGGTATGCGGATCGACCAGCGCAAGCTCATGGCCTGCGGGCTGACCCTGCTCGGCGTTGTCCTTTACGACATGAGCACCTGGACCCCCGCGGTCAGCGCGGGGCACATGGCGGCGGTCATGATGCTCCAGGGGGTGTCGGTGGGCTTCGTGTTCAACCCGATGACAGTGATGGCCTACACGACCCTGCCGGCGCATCTGCGCGGTGAGGCGACGGCGGTGCAGGCGCTGGCGCGGAACATCGGCGCGGCCATCGGCATCTCGGTCATGAGCTTCACGCTGTCACGCGCGTTTCAGACCAATCACGAGCAGATCTCGGCCGGGATCACCCCGTTCAACCGCGTGCTGCAAGGGGAGGACGCGGTGGGTCATCTGCTGGACCCGGGCACGCGGGCGGGGGCGATGCTGCTGGACCAGATGATCACGTATCAGGCGCAGATCATTTCCTACAACAACGACTTCCGCCTGATGACCTTTGTCGTGCTGCCGCCGCTTCTGCTGCTGTTGCTGATGCGGCGGCACGCGAAAAGGCCCTGACGATCAGGCGGCTCGGATGTTCGACCGCTGGATGCGGTCGAGGTTGCCCCCCTCGATTCGGATCAGCTTGGTCGGGCCCGAGCGCTTTGGCGAATGCACGAAGCCGGTCGGATAGAAGTGCGCGTCCCCGGGCTTGAGGACGTAGCTGCGTTCACGCTCCACCAGGATCGGGTTCGTGCCATCGCCTGGCTTGACGATCTTCCAGTCGGTCATTTCGGTATCGCCGACGGCCAGGCCGTAGATCGCCCAGCTTGTGCCGTGGTCGTGCGGGGCGCCGTCGGCCGCGTTTTCATAGACATGGCCGCAGATGCAAAAGCCGAGTGTGGGGTCTTCGTAGAGCACCTTGCGTGGGCGACACTGATCGGCGGTCAGATGCTGGTTGATGAAGGCCGGGTCGACCAGTGCCTTGGACACCGCGGCGCAGACCGCCTGCTTGCCGGCCGGTCCGGGATCGGCCTGCAACGCCGAACGGATGTCATCGCTGAGTTGTGAGAGTGTGTAGGCCATGGAGGTCCTCCATCCTGCAGTCGGGCCGGAACGACCTGCGCCGACACTGCGTTGTGAAAAGAGATGACCGGTGGCGCGGATCGCGTCGTTGATTCAGATCAAGACAGTTGGCGCCTTTCGTGCCGGCGGTCCCGTGATGGAAACAGGCCCGGACCGGGGCTATCCTGCCGGATGCCGAACCGGTGCCCGGGTTGATCGATCGCGCCGGGCTGGTATGGAACACGGGCGGGCGGAAGCATGGCGCCACTGTCCGCCGCGTTCGGCCCGCGCCATGAACGACGTCGTGGAATGCAGAGGGACACCAAGATGACCATGAACTGGGCGAAAGTCGTCGCCGATCTCGAACGCCTGCTGAAGCTGCGGAACCCGCCCTTCGCGATGAAGCTGTTCGAGCGCAAGGAGGACATGGAGGCGATCCCCCGCATCCGGCGCCCCAAGGCTGTCCATGCCTTCGACCAGGTCGTAGCGCAGGCCGCTCGCCTGGGCTGGACCGTCGGCGTGACGGCCGAGGACCTGGTGGGCGCGCAATGCCGCGCGGTGATCGGGCTGGGGAATGGCAAGGACGACAAGTGGAAGAGCGGCCAGCACATGGTCGGCGTCTGGTACAGCACGCCCGAGGATGCCGGCGCGCACCAGTCCGCCATGAACTGCGTCGAGGACGGCAAGTATGAGGCGATGGTCGTGTCGCCCTTGGGCAGCGGCCGGCTCGATCCGCCCGACATCGCCCTGTTCTACGCGACGCCCGGGGCGATGATGTATTTCATCAACGGCCTGCAATGGGCCGGCTACAAGCGGTTTGACTGGAGCGTCGTGGGCGAATCGGCCTGCGCCGACTCCTGGGGCCGAGCGCTGAAGACCCGGGAGCCGAGCCTGTCGATCCCGTGCTTCGCCGAACGGCGGTATGGCGGCGTGCTGGATGACGAGATGTTGATGGCGCTGCCGCCCGAGGCGCTCGCGCAGGCGATCACCGGGATGGAGGCGCTGGCCCGCAACGGGTTCCGCTATCCATTCCCGCAATACGGCATCCAGCAGGACGTGCGCGCCGGGATGGGCGTGAGCTATCCGGATAAGCGTCCGGCGGCATAACGACGGGACGGCCCGCGCGGAAACGGCGCGGGCCGTCGATCCTGCGTTCAGGCGATGGGGCACGTTCTCTTGGCCCGGTCAGGGCGAGGGGGATGGGCCGTCGCAAGGGTTTCACGGCCAGGCGGGAGCGACGATCGGATGAAGGCCAAGGGCACCGATGACGGGCTGCGGGTGGGCCTGTTCCATCCCAACGCGAACGTCCATTTCGGTTCGGCGCGCAGTCCGGAGCTCAATCCGGACCTGCTGGACATCCAGACCCACACGAACCTGGCCTCGGCTTGTGAGGCGGCCGGGTTCGACTACCTGTTCATGGCCGATAGCTGGCTACCCTATGGACCGGAATCGAGCCGGATCGGCTGGCGTGATCCCTATTTGTTTTCTCCGGTCCTGGGTGGCGCCATCGCCGCGGTCACCCGGCGGATCGGCATCATCACGACCATCCATACATCGCTGTTTCATCCGGTGCAGGTCGCGCGGATGGGCGCGACGCTCGATGCGCTCAGCGGCGGACGGTGGGGGCTGAATGTCGTGACCGGGACGTCGTCCTCGGCCGGGCTGATCAGCAATGAATTCGGCCGGATCGACCACGATGCCCGCTACGACGCGGCGCATGAGGCAATGGCGCTGCTGCGCGCGCTGTGGTCCGGGGAGCAGGTGGATCACGAGGGCCCGTATTACCAGGTGCACGGCAAGGTCGTCGGGCCGCGTACGGTGCAGCGGCCGATGCCGTTGATCGTCAGCGCCGGAGCCTCCCCCGCCGGGCGCCGCTTTGCCGCGCACCATGCCGACACGATCTTCATGCCGGGTCGCACCCCGCGGGACACCGTGCGCGCGGCGATGGATGATATCGGCGCGCAGGCGGCGGAACGGGGACGGACCGTCAGCCTGCAGGTCCATGTCAGCGTGCTGGTGCGGGAGACGGACGCCGAGGCGGACCGGGTCTCGGGCGAACTGAAGGCGAGCGTGCATCTGCCGGCGGTGGCCGAGTATCTGAAGTTCATCAGCGCGCTCAGCACGACCTACGAGGATATCTACGCCCGCTACTCCGAGAACGACATGCGGCAGGTTGGCCTGGTCTCGGGCGGGTTGCAGGCGCATGGCGGGCCGGACCGCGTGGCGGCGACGCTGATCGGGCTGTATCGGGAATATGGGGTGCGCGGGGTGGCGCTGACCTTCCCGCTCTGGCACGCGTCCGAGGTCGAACTGTTCGGCCGCCTGGTTCTGCCCCGGCTGGCGGAGGCGGGGATCTGGGTGCATCCCGCCGAACGGGACTGGTGCTGGTAGGACGCCTTTCCACGTTCAGACCACGGCGGCCAACGGGAATGGCGCCCCTGGGGTCAGCGGGGCAGAAGCATGTCGGCGATGATGCGGACCAGTTCGACATAGCTCCGCATCAGGAAGCCGATGGCCGCCCCGGCGGCGATGCCGGCGGCCAGCCAGCCGGGCTGTCCGGTGGCGACCATCCCCCACAGCCCAGCCAAAGCGGGCACGACACCGAACACGATCGCAATCGTGTTGCCATGCCGGCGCAGCAGGCGCACCGCGGGGTAGGGGGCGTCGGCGCTCTCCGGTTCGGGATACCCCTGGTCGGACATGGATCAGGCCGCGACCAGCCGGGGTGTCAGCGGCAGGCAGACCCGCACGCCGGGCAGTCGGGCCAGGGGTTCCGCCTCGGCGCGCCGGGAAACCACCGCGAAGCCGCGGCGGACGATGCTGCGATCCAGCCCCACCGGTTCGGCCCATTGCACGGAGACGGGTACGTTCGCTCCGTGCTCGACCACCACCAACGCGCCGCCCATCGGCACGTCGGGCGTCTGGTCGATGCCGGACAGGACATTGCGGTGCCAGTTGTTCATCCGGTCCTTCCAGACCCCGGTGCCGCCGGGGCCTGCCTTGGCGCGGTAGGCGTCGGAGGTGAACACATCCGGCCCGGTGACCTGGTGCAGCGCCACGAACGGAGAGGAATGGGGTGTCAGGCTCTCGAACCGCTGGGTCGCGCGGATGCCGGGGATCGAGATCAGCATCTTCATGTGGGACAGGTACCAGGCATCCCACTCGACCCGGCGGGAGAGGTCGATCAGCGCCATTTCGACCATGTAGATCATCGCGGCATGTCCTTGCAGAGGGTCGCGGCGTGCTCCGCCGCCCGGAAACCGAAGACGGCGGCCTTGGACAGGCCCCCGGTATAGCCGATCGAGGGGCCGCCCTCGATCCCGCCCGTGGTGGCCCCGGCGGCATAGAGGCCGGGGATGACCGCGCCACTCTCGTGCCGGACACGGGCGTCGGCGTCGATCGTGATGCCGCCCATCGTGTAGGTGATGCCCGCGCAGGCGGGGATGGCGAAGAAGGGCCCGGTGGCGATCGGCATGGCCTTGTAGCGGTCGGTGGCGCGCGGCGGGTCCAGTTCGCCCAGCCGGCCGGCGCCGCACGCGGCGTTGTAGGCGGCGACGGTGCGGGCCAGGCCGTCGGGGTCGATCCCGGCCATGCGCGCCAATTCGGCTAGCGTATCGGCCCGATGCACGGTGCCGCCGGCGCGGACCAGTTCCGGATTGGCGGGAA
Source organism: Acetobacteraceae bacterium (assembly GCA_947476855.1). Next base: position 3,833 of record CANJSR010000008.1, on the reverse strand, counting down.
TGCGCGCCGACTTCCCCGGCCCGTTCCAGATCGCGCTGTCGAAGACGAGCGTCGCGGACAGCGGTGCCGCCGACCGGGCCAGCATATTGGCCATGTGGATGCCGCCCAGGCCCTCGTTCATCGGCCGCATCCCGGCGTCATTCACCACGATCCCGGCGGAGGCGATGCCGTCCAGCTCCGGATAGGGCCAGACGCGGTCGTTGACCATCGAATCGCGCGACAGAAGATGACCGTAGAAGCTTTCCAGTCCGGTGATCGACGCGCCCACTTCACGCGCCATCCGCAGCCCGTCGCCGACGCCGGTCGAGGCGCCGCGCTGCTTCACCTGCTCGGGCACCTGCATGAGGTGGTCGCGCAGCATGGCGACATTGCCCTGGAACCCGCCATCGGCGAGCACGACGGCATGAGCGGCGATGCGCGTGCCGTCATCGGCCTCGATCCCGGCGCAGCGCCCGTTATCCATGATCAACCGGCTGGCGCGGATGCCGAGGCGGAGCGTGCCGCCGCGCTTGCGCAACTGATCGCCCAGCAGCCGGAGCATGACGTCGGGGCCTCGGCCCTGCCAGTCGAGGCCGGCGACCAGCGGCCGCGGCGGGGCCATCATCCAGTTCTGCCAGGCAACGGCGCCGGCACGGATGAAGCGGCCGCCCTGGGCGCGCAGCCAGTCGATGACGCGGGGCGTTTCGGAGACCAGGACCTCGGCCAGCGCTGGATCGGTGTGGCCGAAGGTGTTGCGGGCGATGCCGGCTCGGATGGCGTCCGGCGGCTCCTTCGGGTCGACATAGCCGACATGGATGATCCCGCCGGACCAGCGGGTGTTGCAGGGGTAGCGCGGGTCGGAGCCCTTCTCCAGCACCAGCACGCGCAGCCCGCGTTCGGCGGCGCGGGTTCCCGCGACCAGGCCAGCCAGGCCGCCCCCCACCACGACAAGATCGAATTCCACCGTGTGCATCGCGGTCTTTGCCCCGTTCGTCCGGCATGGATGCCGGCGGCCCGGGGTGTTGTCAACGAAGCCGGCTCGCGGTTTCGCGGCCTGCGCCTGTCGCCACCCGCCGCGGTGTCCATTATCCTGCCGCAAAACCGACCAAGGACCGACCCGCGATGACCGAGCCCTCCACGACCAGCCCGAACGGACCGCTGCCAACCGGCCCCCTCAAGGGCTTCCGTATCCTCGACCTGACCACCGTGCTGTTCGGGCCGTTCGGCACGCAGACCCTGGGCGACTGGGGGGCCGAGATCATCAAGGTGGAAACCCTGACCGGCGACACCTGGCGCAACTCCGGCCAGTTCCGCAACCGCGGCATGAGCGGCCAGTTCATGGCGGTGAACCGCAACAAGCGGAGCATCGCGCTCGACCTGAAGAATGAAGACGCGAAGGAGGTGCTGCGCCGCCTGATCCCGACCGTCGACGCGCTGGTCAGCAATATCCGCCCCGCCGGCCTCGCCCGCCTGGGCTTCAGCTACGAGGTCTGCAAGGAACTGAACCCGAAGCTGATCTATGCGGTGGCGACCGGCTTCGGCCAGGACGGCCCCTGGCGTGCCCGCCCGGCCTTTGATGAGATCATCCAGGCAGCCTCGGGCTTCGCCTCCGCCATGGGCACGGATGAGGAGCCCGCCTTCGTCCCCAGCCTGATCGGCGACAAGCTCTGCGGCATGGCGCTGACCTCGGCCGTGACGGCGGCGCTGCTGCATCGCGAACGCACAGGCGAAGGCCAGATGGTCGAGGTGCCGATGCTGGAAACCCTGGCGGCGTTCAACAGCATCGAGATGTTCGGTGGCCTGGCTTTCGTCCCGCCGATCGGGCCGTCCGGCTACAACCGGATGAAGGCCCGCCGGCCGGTGCGGACCCAGGACGGCTGGCTGACCATGCTGCCCTACTCGGGCGATAACTGGTGCGCGTTCTTCGAGGCGGTCGGGCATCCGGAGTGCATCGAGGAATTCTCGGTCCGGGATCCGGTCCAGCGCGCCCGCAACATCGACCGCATCTATGACCGGATGCGGGAGATCGCGCCCACCCGGACCACGAAGGCGTGGGAGGAACTGCTGCTGTCGATCGACGTCCCGCACACCGCCTTCGCCAAGCTGACCGAGATCGCCGAACAGCCGCATCTGAAGGCGGTCGGCATGTTCCCCGAGATCGACCACCCGACCGAGGGCAAGATCATGCAGGCCCGCCCGCCGGCTCGGTTCTCGGCCAGCCCCGCCGGCATCCATCGCCTGCCGCCGCTGCTCGGCCAGCACACGCGGGAAATCCTGAAGGAAGCCGGCTATGACGAGGCCGGCATAGATGGCCTGCTGGAGAAGAAGGCCGTCGGCGCGCAATAGCGGTCAGTCCGGCTTCACCTGCATCCGCGGGTTCAACCCGCGGGGCAGGGCGGCCGAGATCACCAGCGTCACGACGGCCAGGAGCGTGGCCAGGACATAGGTGTTGCGCAGCGACTCCGCGAGGATGGCGGTCAGGCGGACCACCTCCTCCGGCGCGATCGTCGCGCGGATGACGGGATCGAGCATCCCGTCCACCGCCCCCGCCGCCGCCGGATCGAGCGCCCGCATCGTCACGTTCAGCACCGCCCCGCATCCCGCCGCGCCCACCGCCTGGCCGACGAAGCGGAGGAACATGCTCGACGACGTCGCCGCACCCCGCTGCCGCCATGGCACGGAAGCCTGGATCGAGACGATGAACACCGTGTTGCAGAACCCCATCCCGATGCCGATCACGAAGGACCCGACACTGGCCCAGAGCGGGCCGTGGTCGGGGCGCAGCAGGACCAGCATCAGCCCGCCGGCGATCAGCGACGCCGATCCCAACATCGCGACCGACCGGTAGCTCGTGCGGGCCATCAGGCGGCCGGCGAACAGGCTCGCCAGCGCCCAACTGACCGACATCGCCCCCAGCACCAGCCCGCCCGACAGCGCCGTGTGGCCCATCGCCCCCTGCACATAGGCTGGCAGGAAGGCCGAGACCCCCATCATCACCGCCCCGGCGAAACAGCTTCCCAGGCTTCCCACGACGACCAGCCGGTTGGTCCGCCACAGTTCCAGCGGCAGCATGGGTTCGGCGGTTGATCGCTCGTGCAGGAACAACGCCACCAGCGCGGCGACTCCCACGCCCACCAGTCCGGCCACTGCCAGCGCGCCAAGCTGCCCGCCCTGCACGAGGGCGACCATCAGGGACCCGAAGGCGACCAGCAGCAGGGTGGAGCCGATCCAGTCGATGCCGCGTTTTCGGTGCTCGACGTTTTCCTTGAGGAACAGGGCCAGCATGACGATGGCCAGCAGCCCGATCGGGATGTTCACCCAGAACACCGCTCGCCAGGTGATGTACTGGATCAGGAAGGCGCCCAGCGACGGGCCGATGACGGCGGCGATGCCGAAGACCGATGACACGAGGCCCTGGACCTTCGCCCGCTCGGTCGGTGTGTAGATGTCGCCCAGGATGGTGGCGGCGATCGGCTGGATGGCGCCGGCGCCGAAACCCTCCAGCGCGCGGAAGACGATCAGGGAGGGCATGTCCCAGGCCAGGCCGCAAAGCGCCGATCCGGTCAGGAACAGCCCGGTACCGGCGAAGATGACCGGCCGCCGGCCATACATGTCGGCGAGCCTGCCATAGACCGGGATGCTGACCGCCTGGGTCAGCAAATAGATCGTGAAGACCCAGCTGAACGCGTTGAACCCGCCGAGGTCGGCGACGATCGTCGGTATCGTGGTGGCGACGATGGAGCTTTCGACCGCGGCCATGAAGGTGGCGATCAGGCAGGCCGCCAACACCAGGGTGCGCCACGAACCGCCCGGTGGTCGCGCGACATGCGGCGGTTCGGACCGACTGCCGAACC
>CANJSR010000007.1 GCA_947476855.1 Acetobacteraceae bacterium | reverse complement strand
GCCATCTTCCGGCCCTCGTGCTCCAGCCTGTCGGCGATGACGACCTTGGCGCCTTCCTTGATGAACATGCCGGCCGTGGCGGCGCCCATGCCGGATGCGGCGCCGCTGATGATGGCGACCTTGCCTGCTAATCTCATGTCGTTTGCTCCCGTATCGGTTTCTTGCCCGATGACGGTGCCATAGCGTCCGGTCCGGCGGAAGCTTTGGGCCGCTTAATCGATTTCGCGCGCGGCCGCCACGCCAACCCCGCGCGCATACCAGGCGCCGGTAGTGGCGACTGGGATTACTCCACCCGCAGCGCCGCGCGCAGGTCGGCGGTCCCGATCGGGTCCTCCATCACCGCCAGACGCCCCGCGGCCAGAGTCGCGAAGCGATGGGTCAGTGCCCGCCGCCGGGCGGAGGCCAGCCGGTGGGATGGCGCGTCCCGCAGAAGGTCGGCTTCGAGACCGGCCGAGACGATCAGGCCAGTCTCCTCGGGCAGCAGCGCGTGCGGGAAATCGGCATCCACCGCGAAGAACAGGGCATCGGCGAAGTCCCGGTATTCCGGCCATTTCTGATCGGTGAGGAAATCGCGCGGTCCCGACTTGATCTCGATGCACATGAAATCACCGTCCGGACGCAGCGCGAGGATATCCGCCCGCCGGCCATTCGGCAGCGGCACCTCGTGCAGCGGCACCCAGCCCAGGCGCAGGCACAGCCGGGCGGTGGCGCGCCGGATAAGCGCGGCGCGTTCCGGAAAGCTGACAGGCTCCATCAGGCCAGGAGCGCGTCGATCGCCTGCGCCAGACGGACGTCGTTCCGGCTGATCCCGCCGGCGTCGTGGGTGGTCAGGTCGATGCGGACGGTGGCCCAGACGTTGAACCACTCCGGGTGGTGGTCCTGCTTCTCCGCCAGCAGGGCGACGCGGTTCATGAATCCCCAGGCCTCGTTGAAATCGCGGAAGCGGAATTCGCGGCGGATCGCGTCCCGGCCTTCGACCATGGCCCATTGCGGCAGGGTCGTGGGCAGTTCGGCGCGCTCGGCGTCTGTCAGGCGTTTCGCCATGATCGGTCCCTTCTGTGAAGCAGCCGCTTGACCCGGCGGCTTTCGCGGGCCACCGAATACCGCATGAGCGACCTGCGCAACCCAATTCCCTCGTTCGGCCTGCCGCCGAGCATCGATGACATCATCCAGATGGCCGAAAGGGCCCTGGGGACGATCCCGCTGCGCATCGCGCGCCATGTGCAGGGCGTCGGCATCGCCGTGGAGGAGATGCCTGACGACGAGACCCTGGACGACCTGGACATCGAGTCGGCGTGGGAGCTGACGGGCCTGTATCGCGGCACCCCGCTGACCGAGCGGAGCGTATCCGATCCGATTCGGCATCCGGACCTGATCTTCCTGTATCGCCAGCCGATCCTGCTGGAATGGATCGAGACCGGCGAGGATCTTTATCGCCTGGTCCGCAACGTGGTGGTGCACGAGATCGCGCATCACTTTGGGTTCAGCGATGAGGATATCGAGGCGTTGGAGCAGGAGATGGATTGAGAGGCGGGGCGCGCTTCTCCCTCTCCCCTTGCGGGAGGGGGGTGGGGGAGGGGTAGAACCCCCCAGGTCCCTGCCGCGATCACCCCTCCCCCGACCCCTCCCTCAAGGGGAGGGGAGAGGGTGTTGCCTACCGGGCCAGACTGTCTGAAATCGCAGCGATGTTCGGCACGCGCCCGGCGGGGCCCATCGCGGCCAGGGTCGGGGTTGCGCGGAAATGCCGAGCGGCGGCGCGCTGGATGTCGGCGGGGGTGACTGCGTTCAGCTTGCCGATCGTCTCCTGCGTCGGGATTACCCGGCCGTGGATCTGGATCTGGCGGGCGAGCTGCTCGATCCGGCTGCCGGTGCTTTCCAGGGACATCAGCAGGCTGGCCTTCACCTGCGCGCGGGCGCGGGCGAGTTCGGCCTCCGTCACCTCCGACTGCACCTTGATCAGTTCGCCCAGCGTCACAGGCATCAGTTCCGCGGCTTCGCTTTCGCCGGTGCCGGCATAGATGCCGAAGATCCCGCCATCCATATAGGGCGCCGCGAAGGAGTAGATCGAGTAGACCAGCCCCCGCTTCTCCCGGATTTCCTGGAACAGGCGCGACGACATGCCGCCGCCCAGCAGGGTCGAGAGCAGCAGCGTCGGGTAGTAGTCAGGATCGCCATAGCCGACCGAGGGGAAGCCCAGGACGATATGCACCTGGTCGAGGTCGCGATCCTCCCGGAACTCTCCGCCGCGGTAGGTGGCGCCCGGCATGGCGGGCGGCGGGTCGGAGGGCAGGTCGGAAAAATGCTCCCGCACCAGGTCCAGGATCGCGTCGTGGTGCAGGTTCCCGGCGGCGGCGATGACGCAGTTGTTATGGGCGTAGTGCCGCTTCATGTAGCCCATCAGCGCGGTGCGGGGCATGCCGCGGATGCCGTCCTCGGACCCCAGCACGGGGCGGCCCAAGGGCTGGTCGGGGAAGGCGGCGGTCTGGAAGTGGTCGAAGATGATGTCGTCGGGCGTGTCGTTGGCCTGCCCGATCTCCTGCAGGATCACGCCGCGTTCCCGTTCCAGTTCCTCCGGCTCGAAGGTGGAATGCGTCAGGATGTCGCCGATGATGTCGGCGGCCAGGGCGGTGTCTTCCTTCAGCACCTTCACATAGTAGGCGGTCTGTTCCCGCGCCGTGTAGGCGTTGATGTGCCCGCCCACCGCCTCGATCTCCTCGGCGATCGCCGCGGCCGACCGGCGTTCGGTGCCCTTGAAGGCCATGTGCTCCAGGAAATGGGAGACGCCGTTTTCCTCGGTGCGTTCATGTCGCGAACCGGTGCCGACATAGGCGCCAAAGGACACGGTCTCGACCCGGTCCATGCGTTCGGTGATGACGGTCAGGCCGGAGGGAAGGCGGGTCAGTTGAATGGCGTCGGTCACTTGAATTGGGCATCCTTGATGGGTTGGGCTGCTCCCGCGATCACAGATAGGCGGGGGGCGGGACAGGCGCAACCGGTCCGGAAAATCGGCATGGTTCCGCCGAATGCGGTGCAGCTGGTGGGGCGCGCCTGGTTCCGTGGCGCGCTGTTCTGTTCTAGCGTCCGTGTCCATGAGCACCAGCCAATTCCGGGCCTCCGTCTGCCCGCATGATTGCCCGTCCACCTGCGCCCTGTCGGTGGAGGTCCTGGATGGCAACCGCATCGGCGCCGTCCGCGGGGCCGAGGACAACAGCTACACCGCCGGGGTGATCTGCGCGAAGGTGGCGCGATACGCCGAACGCATCCACCACCCCGACCGGTTGACGCAGCCGCTGCTGCGGACCGGTCCCAAGGGCGCCGGCCAGTTCCGCCCGATCGGGTGGAATGAGGCATTGGACCGCGTCGCCGAACGCTTCGCCGCGGTCACCGCCGAACATGGGTCGGAGGCCGTTTGGCCGTTCTACTTCGCGGGCACGATGGGCCTGGTGCAGCGCGACGGGATCAACCGGCTGCGCCACGTCATGCGCTACTCCCGCCAGAAGATGACCATCTGCACATCGTTGCCCGAAGCGGGATGGTCCGCTGGCGTCGGCGCGCCTCGTGGCGTGGACCCGCGGGAGATGGCGAAATCCGACCTGATCGTGGTCTGGGGCGGCAATCCCGTCTCCACCCAGGTCAATGTCATGACCCATGTCACGCGGGCGCGGAAGGAACGCGGCGCCAAGCTGGTCGTCATCGACCCCTACCGCACGCCCACCGCCGCCGTCGCCGATATGCACCTCGCCCCGCGCCCGGGCACCGATGGGGCGCTGGCTTGCGCGGTGATGCATATCCTGTTCCGCGACGGCCATGCCGACCGCGCCTACATGGCCCGCTTCGCCGATTGCCCGGACGCGCTGGAGGCGCATCTGATGACCCGCGGGCCGGAATGGGCCTCGGGCATCACAGGCCTGCCGATCGAGCAGATCGAGGCCTTCGCCCGCCTGTATGGCCAGACGAAGCGCGCCTATATCCGCGCCGGCTATGGCTTCACGCGTGGCCGCAACGGCGCGGCCAACATGCACGCCGTCACCTGCCTGCCGACCGTCACCGGCGCCTGGCAGCATGAGGGCGGCGGCGCGCTCTGGTCCAATCGCGCCATGTTCGGCTGGAACAAGACGCTGATCGAGGGGCTGGATTCGGTCGATACCCGCACCCGCGTCCTGGACATGAGCCGGATTGGCAGCGTACTGACCGGCGATCGCTCGGAACTGGGCAACGGGCCGCAGGTCCATGCCATGCTGATCCAGAACCAGAACCCGCTGACGGTCTGCCCCGACAGCAACAAGGTGCGCCGCGGGTTCTCCCGCGAGGACCTGTTCGTCGTCACCCATGAACAGTTCATGACCGAGACGGCGCGCTGGTCCGACATCGTGCTGCCGGCGACGATGTTCCTGGAGCATGACGATCTGTACCAGGGCGGCGGCCATAGCCACATCATGATCGGCCCGAAGCTGATCGAGCCGCCGGGTGAATGCCGCTCCAACCACGAGGTCCTCCAGGGGCTGGCCTCCCGCCTCGGCGCGAAGCATCGCGGGTTCGAGATGACGGCGATGGAGATCGTGGACGAAACATTGCGCGTCTCCGGCCGGCCCGACGCCGAGACCGTGATGAAGGAACGCTGGGTCGATGTGATGACCCCATTTGAGGAGGCGCATTTCCTCAACGGCTTCCCCACCCGCGACAAGCGCTTCCGCTTCGCGCCCGATTGGGCTTCGTTGGGCGACCTGCACCATCTGATGCCGAAGCTGCCGGACCACATGGCGACGATCGACGATGCGTCCCCCGATCGCCCGTTCCGCCTGGTGACGGCGCCGGCGCGCAGCTTCCTCAACACCAGCTTTACCGAGATGCCGTCGAGCAAGCGGCGCGAAGGCCGGCCAACCGTCCTGGTGCATCCCGACGACGCCGTTCGCCTGGGGATCGAGGATGGCGGCAAGGTCCGCCTCGGCAATGCGCGGGGAGAGGTCGTGCTGCACGCCAAGCTGGTTGAGGGCATGCAGGCCGGCGTTCTGGTTTCGGAATCGGTCTGGCCCAGCGAGGCGTTCGAGGGCGGGATCGGCATCAACGCGCTGACCAGCGACGACCCTGGCCCTCCGTTCGGCGGCGCGGTCTTCCACGACACCGCCGTCTGGCTGCGAAGCGAGGTGGCCGCCGTGCGGCTGGCGGCCGAATAGCCGCTTAAGAATGGATGGAGCCGCGGAAATCGCGGTGTATGCTCCGCCGTCCGCGAAGCAAGCGGAGGACGGGGTAATTGCCCCTGTCCCATGAACAGGGAGGCAAAAATCATGACGAATATCAATCGTCGCACCGTGCTGGCCGGCCTGGGGTCGACTGCGATCGCCGGTTCGGCGCGTGCCCAGGCAACCGATTGGCCCAATCGCCCGGTGCGCGTGGTCGTGCCCTATGCGCCCGGCGCCGGCACCGACTTCGTCGTGCGCGCCGTCGCGGAGCGGCTATCCCGCCAAACCGGCCAGCAATTCGTCGTTGAACACAAAGGCGGAGCCGCCGGCGCGCTCGGCACTGAAACGGTCGCGAAGGGCATGAAGGATGGCTACACGATCCTGATGACTCCGCAGGCGCCGATCCAGTTGATCCCGCATCTGCGCCCGCTGCCCTATGATCCGATGACCGATTTTGTCGTGGTGGGCCGGATGGCCGAGTCCATCTCGGGCTTTGCCGCGCACCCCTCCGTCCCGGCCGCCAACCTGACCGAGTTCATTGCGTTGGCGAAGAAGAACCCGGGGAAATACACCTTCGCGACCGCCGGCGTCGGTTCGGTCAACCATCTGCGTGGTGAGACCCTGAAGCTGATGGCTGGCATCGACCTGCTTCATGTGCCCTATCGCGGGGTCGGAGAGGCATTGCCCGATCTGCTCGCCGGCAATGTCAGCACGATGTTCGACGCCAACGTCTTTTCCCACGCGCGCGGGGGGAAGCTGAAGCTGCTGGCGGTGCTGCAGGACACCCGCTACTCGGAATTTCCGGACGTGCCGACGATGAAGGAACAGGGGCTGCCAGATTATGACGTGCCGGTCTGGTATGGCGCCTATGCCCCGGCTGGCGTGCCGCGCCCGATTCTGGAGAAGTTGCGCAATGAAATTGCCACCATCCACTCGGACAAGGAGTTCCAGGCCAAGCAGTTTGCCGGGGGCATCCACGTCTACCCGCAGAACATGTCGCTGGAGCAGCTGAAGGTAAAAATCCAGACCCAGTCGCAGTATTTCGGCGACCTGATCCGACGGGCCAACATCAAGCTGGAGGTTTAGGCCCTCATCAGGGCCCGGGGGCCGGTTGACCTGGAGGCTTTCCCCTGGACCCGTGCCCGGCCCCTCCGCTACGGTTCCTTTCCTACAGGGAAGAGTTCCGTCCATGCTCAATGACATGGCCTCCATGCCGTCCGATGGTTTGATCGTGGTGGTCAAGCGCGACTGCCCGACCTGCGAGCTGACCGTGCCGGTGATCGCGGAACTGCGCCGCCTGGGTGCCGTGACCGTTTACACCCAGGACGACCCGACCTTCCCCGACGACGCGCCCGCCATCGACGACACCGACCTTGATGTCTCCTACCGCCTGGGCATCGAGATCGTCCCCACCCTGATCCGCCGCCAGGACGGCCAGGACGTCGACCGCACCCATGGCTGGGATCGCGCGGAGTGGGAGCGGATCAGCGGCTTCCAGGGCATCGGCGCGGACCTGCCGGCCTTCCGCCCCGGTTGCGGGGCAAAGAACCTCGAACCCGGCATCCTGGAGAAGTTGAAGGTCCGTTTCGGCGACACCGGCCTGACCGCCCGCCGTATCACCATCGGCGACCAGGAAGACGAATTCGAGGCGATGTTCGAACGCGGCTGGTCCGACGGCCTGCCGATGGTCCCGCCGACCGAGGAACGCGTCCTCCGCATGCTGACCGGTACCGCGCGTGACCCGCGGGAGGTGATTGGCCTGGCCCCGCCCGACCTGATCCCGCTCACGGTCGAAAAGGTCGCTATCAACGCCGTGATGGCCGGCTGCCGCCCGGATTATCTGCCCGTGGTGCTGGCGGCGGTGGAAGCCGCGCTCGACCCCGCCTTCGCCTGGCATGGGGTGCTGGCGACCACGATGTTCGTCGGCCCCGTCGTGATGGTGAACGGCCCCGTCCGCCGCCAGATCGGCATGAACGCCAAGGGCAACGCGCTGGGCCAGGGCAACCGCGCCAACGCCACGATCGGCCGAGCGGTGCAGTTGATTGTACGGAATGTGGGGGGCGGACGGCCGCAGGAGGTCGATCGCGCTACCTTGGGCAATCCCGGCAAATACACCTACTGCTTTGCCGAGGATGAGGAAGGCTCCTCCTGGGAACCTCTGTCCACGGAACGCGGCGTCGCGCGGGGCGTGTCGGCCGTCACGGTCTTCGCCGGCTTCGGCCTGCAGGGGATCGTCGACCAGAAATCCCGCGATCCGGAAAGCCTGTCGCGTTCGATGGCCGAGAGCTTGAAGGCCATCCACAACGTCAAGCTCGCGCCGTCCTGCGATGCCATCGTCGTGGTCTGCCCGGAGCATGAGCGAACGTTCCGCGCAGCCGGGTGGACCAAGCAGCGGCTGTATGACGAACTCTACAAGCTATGCGAAATCCCGGGGGAGCGCCTGGTATCCGGGTTCCTGGGCATCGCGGAGGGCCGCCCCGAGTCCGATCGGGGCAAGATGTTCAACAAGTTTCGCCCGGGCGGTCTGCTGATCGTTCGGGCGGGAGGGGGTGCCGGCATGTTCTCCGGCATCATCGGTGGTTGGTCCGGTGGCGGCGCCAGCCATCCCGTAACCAGGGAGGTCTTGAATTGACAGTGCTTCTCGATCCGACATCGGAACACAGTCCGATGTCACGAGAGCGACTGGCCCGACCCGAACGCCTGCAAGGGCTGACGGTGGGGCTGCTCGACATCTCGAAACCCCGCGGTGACGTGTTCCTCGATCGGCTGGATGAGCGGCTGACCGAGCGGGGCATCACCGTCAAACGCTACATGAAGCCGACGGTTGCGAAGCCGGCGCCGATCCCCTTGCGCCAGCAGATCATCTCGGAAGTCGACGTCATCATCGAAGGCCTGGCGGACTGAGGCTCCTGCACATCGTGCTGTACGCATGATCTTGCGGACCTTGAGTCCAACGGTATCCCTTCTGTCGGTGTCGCCACGACTGAGTTCATCGACGCCGCCGCCGCCCAGTCCAAGGCGTTGGGCACCGACCCGGCCTATGTGTTCGTGCAGCACCCCGTGCAGGACCGCACGGACCAGGAGCTGAGGGACATGGCCGACCAACATTTCGACAACATTCTGTCGTTGCTGGTGAAGGAAGCAAGCCGAGCCGGGTGAACCGTGCCGCCCCCTTCCGGTGGGAGGGGGCGGTGGCGGAAACAGTGTTACACGCACCGCAGCAAATGTCGCGATATCAAGGCTCTGACGGGAAACACAGGGCAACAATGATTGACTGGCCACCCCGCCGTTCCGGGTCTAATGGCACACTCGACCCCAGGGAACGTTGCCCCATCGGGGCCAGAGGACAGACCAGAATGGACCACCCCCTGCCGATCAATCAGCGGATTGCCATCCAGGACGAATTCCGTCCCTGGCGGCAACACACGCTGAAGTCCTCGATCAGCTGCGTTGGCGTCGCGGTTCATTCCGGCCGCCGGGTCAGCCTGACCCTGCGCCCCGCGGAAGCCAACCACGGCATCGCGTTTCGTCGCACCGATCTGGGCCGGACCATCCCTGCCCGCTTCGATCATGTGGTCGACACGCGGCTGGCGACGGTGATCGCGGATGCCAGCTGGGCGTCAGCCCGCGTGGGCATGATCGAGCATCTGATGGCCGCCTTCGCCGCCAAGGGCATCGACAACGCCCTGGTGGATGTGGACGGGCCGGAACTGCCGATCCTGGATGGATCCGCCGGTCCTTATTTGTTCCTGCTGGACTGCGCCGGCGTCATCGAACAGGACGCGGCGCGCAACATCATCGAAATCCGCCGCACGATCCGGGTCACGGACGGTGAAGCCTTCGCCGAACTCCGCCCGCTGCATGGCCGCGCGATCCCGCCGGTGCTGGACATGGAAGTCTCCATCGACTTCAAGGCCGCGGCGATCGGCCGGCAGTCGCACGCAATTCGGCTGTCCACGGAAGCCTTCCGCGCCGAAATCGCCCAGGCCCGCACCTTCGCCCAGGCGCATGAGATCGAGCAGCTTCGCGCCAACGGCTTCGCCCGGGGCGGATCGCTGGACAACGCGATCGTGGTCGATGGCGCCAATGTGCTGAACCCCGGCGGCCTGCGGATGGAGAACGAATTCGCCCGCCACAAGCTGCTGGACGCGGTCGGCGACCTGGCCCTGGCCGGCGCCGCGCTGCACGGTCGCTTTGTCGCCCATCGCACTGGCCACGGGCTGAACAACAAGCTGCTGCGGGCGCTGTTCGCCGATCAGGCCACCTGGCGCCAGCCCGCCGCCACCCAGCTTGAAGCGGTAGCTGCCTGAGCAGGCTTCGCGCCCCGCGTGAGCGTGATATAAGCGTCCCAATGACCCAGATTCGCCCGATGATCCGCCGCTTCTCGCGCGGGGCCACCGCTGCCGTGGTCCTGCTGCCCCTCCTGCTTGCCGCATGCGGCTCGAAGGACGACGACGTCGAGGACCTCGGTCCCGTGCCGCCGGTCGAAATCCTGTACAACAACGGCCTGGATGCGCTGAACGCGCAGCGGTTCGTCTCGGCGACCAACCAGTTCCAGTCGGTCGAGCAGAATTATCCCTACTCACCCTGGGCCGTGAACGCGCAGTTGATGCAGGCCTACACGCTGTACGTGCAGACCCGGTACACCGACGCGCTGGGCACGATCGACCGCTTCATCCAGTTGCACCCGGCGCATCGCGACATCGCCTATGCCTATTACCTCCGCGCGCTTTGCTATTATGAGCAGATCGCCGACATCCAGCGCGACCAGCGCGGGACCGAGCAGGCGATCAACGCCCTTCAGGAAGTCATCAACCGCTTCCCCGACTCGGCCTATGCCCGTGACGCCCGCCTGAAGATCGACCTTGGCCGCGATCACCTCGCCGGCAAGGAGATGGAGATCGGCCGCTGGTATCAGGGCCAGCACCAGTACCAGGCCGCCGTCGGCCGGTTCCAGCGGGTCGTGGACGACTTCCAGACCACCAACCACGTCCCCGAGGCACTCCACCGCCTCACGGAAATCTACCTGGTGCTCGGCCTCCGCGACCAGGCACGCAAGACCGCCGCCGTGCTGGGCTACAACTACCCGGGCAGTGAGTGGTACCAGGACAGCTACTCCCAGCTTGCCGATGATGGCCTGGTCGCCACCCCTGACCAACGTGGCCGCACGGACGGGTGGTGGAGCCGCACCTGGCGTTCGATTTTCTGAGCGGACGGACCGCGGGGCATGCTCACCGCGCTCTCGATCCGGGACGTGGTGCTGATCGAACGGCTCGACCTCGCGTTTGACCGGGGCCTGACGGTCCTGACCGGAGAAACCGGCGCCGGTAAATCCATTCTTCTCGACAGCCTGGGGCTCGCCTTGGGCGCCCGTGCCGAATCGGGCCTGGTGCGGTCCGGCACCGAACAGGCCGTCGTGACGGCCTGCTTTTCCCCGCCCGGCGGTCATCCCGCCTTTGCCATCCTTGAGGAGCAGGGCCTGGAGGTCGAGGACGACATCGTCCTGCGCCGGGTCCTCACCCGCGACGGGCGCTCCCGCGCCTTCATCAATGATCACCCGGTGGGCGTTGCCCTGCTGCGTCGCCTGGGTGCCGCGTTGGTCGAGGTGCAAGGCCAGCACGAGCAGATGGGCCTGGCCGATCCGGCCAGCCATGCGGCATTCCTGGATTCCTACGGCGTGCCGCCGCCGGTGCGGGAGGCCGTGGCGACCGCCTGGCGAGACTGGCGATCAACCGAAACCGCCCTTGCCGCCGCCCGCACCGCGATCGAGGCCGCTCGGCGGGATGAGGAATGGCTGCGCCATGCGGTCGAGGAACTGGTGAAACTCGCCCCCCGGAATGGGGAGGAAGACGAGCTTTCCGAGGAGCGTCTGCGATTGCAGCAGGGGGAACGACGCGCCGAGGCGATCGCGGCGGCGTTGGCGGAATTGACGCCCCGCGATCGGCGGAATCCCGGGCCAGCGGCGACGTTGCGGGCGGCCTCCCGATCCCTGCAACGACTGCTGCCGCCGGGACAATCCGACGGCAACCACCCGGCGGCCGGCGCCCTGGCGGCGTTGGAGCGGGCCGAGGAAGCGTTGGACGAGGCGGAGAACCTGTTGATGCGGCTAGCCGCCGAGGCGGAAACCGATCCCCGCCTGCTGGAACACGCCGAGGAACGGCTGTTCGCCCTCCGTGCCGCTGCCCGGAAGCACGCCGTCCCGGTGACCGAGCTTCCGACGCTGCTGGATACGCTCGCGGATCGGCTGGCCAGGCTTGAAACCGGATCAGCCGAGGTCGAGGCGCTGGAGCGCGCCGCCCGTGACACCCGCGCCCGCTACATGACTGCCTCCGGCCTGCTCACCGAGGCTCGGCTGAACGCCGCGCGGGGGTTGGAGGCAGCGGCGGCCGAGGAATTACCGCCGTTGCGGTTGGAAAAGGCGCGCTTCTTCGTGGATGTGACGCCGTTACCCGATAACGGTTGGGGCGCGTCCGGCGCCGATGCGGTCCGGTTTTTGATCGCGACGAACCCGGGGCAGGAGCCAGGGCCGCTCGCCCGAATCGCCTCGGGCGGGGAGTTGTCACGGCTGATGCTGGCCTTGAAGGTCGTGCTGGCGGCGGGCTCAACGGTTCCGACGCTGGTGTTCGATGAGGTCGACTCGGGGATCGGCGGCGCGACGGCGGCGGCGGTGGGGGAACGGCTCGCGCGGGTGGCCGAACAGGTCCAGGTGCTGGTTGTGACGCACAGCCCTCAGGTGGCGGCGCGCGGGGCGGTGCACTTGCGGGTGGCCAAGGCGGCGTCCGGAGAACGGACGGCAACGACGGTGGAACCCTTGGCGGTGTTCGACCGGCGGGAGGAAATCGCCCGGATGCTGGCCGGGGAGACGATTACGGCGGCCGCGCGCGCCGCCGCGGACGATCTGCTGGGGGATCGGAAGGGGCGGGCGCGCCGGGGCTGACGCTCAATGCCCCCGCAGGATCTGGCTCAGGAACATCTTCAGGCGATCCGTTTCCGGCGCGCCGAACATCCGGTCGGGCGTGCCGCTTTCGACCACTTCGCCGCGATCCATGAACACGACCCGATCCGCGACCTGCCTGGCGAAGCCCATTTCGTGGGTGACGCAGATCATGGTCATGCCGGACTCCGCCAGTCCGATCATGGTGTCGAGGACCTCCTTGATCATCTCGGGGTCCAGGGCCGACGTCGGCTCATCGAACAGCATCACCCGGGGCCGCATGCACAAAGACCTGGCGATGGCCACGCGCTGCTGCTGCCCACCGGATAGCTGGCCGGGGTATTTCTTCGCCTGCTCGGGGATCCGGACGCGTTCGAGGAAGCTCATGGCGAGAGCTTCCGCCTCGGCCTTCGGCATCTTCCGCACCCAGATCGGGGCGAGGGTGCAGTTCTCCAGGATCGTCAGATGGGGGAACAGGTTGAACGACTGGAACACCATCCCGACGTCGCGGCGGATCGTGTCCAGCGACCGCAGGTCGTCGGTCAGTTCCGTTCCGTCAACGATGATGCGGCCTTCCTGGTGGCTCTCCAGCCGGTTGATGCAGCGGATCAGGGTCGATTTGCCTGACCCGGAGGGGCCGCAGATCACGACCCGTTCGCCCTCGGCGATGGACAGGGAGATGTCGCGCAGCACGTGCAGCGTCCCGAACCATTTGTTCACCTTGTCCATGACAATGATGGGGTTGCCGTTGGACAGGTCGGCGGCGCGAGCGGTGGCGGTTTCATTCATCCGTGCGGGTCCCCGGGGGTGCAGCCGTCAACGCCCGCGAGCCTGGTTGAGCTCACGCTCCAGGCCGCGGCTGTATTTCGACATGGCAAAGCAGAAACTGATGTAGATCAGTGCGAGAACGATATAGACCTCGGTCGGGAAGGCCTGCCAGGGCGGGTCGCTGAGCGCGATCTTGCCCATGGTCAGCAGGTCGAACAGGCCGATGATCAGGACCAGGCTGGTGTCCTTGAAGAAGCCGATGAAGGTGTTGACCAGCGGGGGAATGACGAGCCGCAAGGCCTGCGGCAGCACGATCAGCCCGGTCTTCTGCCAGTAGGTCATGCCCAGGGCGTCCGCAGCCTCGGCCTGGCCCTTGGGCAGGGCCTGCAGCCCGCCGCGCACGACCTCCGCCAGATAGGCGGCGGCGAACAGGATGACGGCGATCTGGGCCCGCAGCAGTTTGTCGACATTGACCCCAGGGGGCATGAACAGCGGGAACATGACGCTGGCCATGAACAGGACGCTGATCAGGGGGACGCCGCGGATCAACTCCACATAAAGGACGCAGATCATCTTGACGGCGGGCATCTGGGTGGACCGCCGGCCCAGCGCCACGAGGATGGAGAGCGGAAAGGCAAAGGCGAGGCCGAAGGTCGCCAGGATCAGGGTGATCGGCAGGCCGCCCCAACTGTCGACGGCGACGGGCGACAGGCCATAGACCCCGCCGGCCATCAGCACGAAGATTGCGGAAAGGACGACGACCCAGACCCCGATCGCCGGCCAGACGAACAACAGAAGGACGCCCGAGGCGTAGCGGGCCACGATGTCGATCAGGTGCAGAATGTCGGCGAGCGCCGATGGCAGGCCGAGGATGCCGCCGAGCCAGCCCACCACGTTGGTGGCCAGGACGGTGACGACAGCGATGGCCGCGGCAGTCCTCAGCGGCGGCGAATCGATGCCCTTCCGCCAGACGCCCTTGATGGCCGAGAAGACATAGAGTGCGATGAACAGGACCACCGCGACCGCCGGCCGCCACTGTTCGTCAAAGGGGAAGCGGCCGAACAGGATCAGGCGGTACTTGTCGGCGATGATGGCCCAGCAGGCGCCCTGGCCCTTGGCGTTGTGGCAGGCGGCCGTATCGGGGATGCCCTGCGCGTTGTAGGGCACGCCCCACACCGCGTTGACGAAACCCCAGTCGATCAGGCCCAGCAGGCCTCGGCCAATGAGGTAGACCAGGACAAGCGTCGTGGCCGTTGAGAGCCAGCTCTTGAACAGGTTCGCCCGCAGCCAGGCCCAGGGGCCGACGACGGATGCGGGCGGGCGAACGCGAGGGGCCGTGGTGGCATCGGTCATGGATCAGCGCTCCACCAGCGCGATCCGCGCGTTGTACCAGTTCATGAACAGGCTGATCGACAGGCTGATGGTCAGGTAGACGGCCATGATGATGGCAATGACCTCGATGGCCTGCCCGGTCTGGTTCAGGGTGGTGTTGGCGATCGAGACGATGTCCTGGAACCCGATCGCAACCGCCAGGGAGCTGTTCTTGGTCAGATTGAGGTACTGGCTGGTCATTGGCGGGATGATGACCCGCAGGGCCTGGGGCAGGATGATCTGGCGCAGGATCACGCCATGCCGCAGCCCCAGAGCCCGCGCGGCTTCCCATTGCCCGTTCGGCACGGCCTGAATACCGGATCGGACGATCTCGGCGATGAACCCGGCGGTGTATGTGACCAGCCCGATCAACAGGGCCGAGAACTCTGGGCTGATCGTCCCGCCACCCTGAAAGTTGAAGCCGCGCAGGGCCGGTACGTCGAGTTCGATGGGTGCGCCGAACAGGGCCCAGATGGCCAAAGGCAGCAAAACCATCCCGCTGATCGCCACCGGCCAGATGGACGGCCGCACGCCGGTCCGTTCCTGGGTGCGGCTGGCACGGCGGCTCCACCAGATGGTGGCCGCTACCCCGGCAGCGAGGCCGAGCAGCGCGAACCCGTAGGCGGTGTGCCAGTGAAGAAGGGGAATTTTGATGCCGCGATTGGATAGGAAAGCGGCGTCACCGATACTCCAGGCCTGCCGTGGTGCGGGCAGGCCCTGCAACATCGTGTACCAGAACAGGAGTTGCAGCAGCAGGGGGATGTCCCGAATGACCTCCACATAGAAGGCGGTCAGGCGGGCGAGAAGCCAGTTGCTGGACAGCCGGCCGATGCCGACCAGGGTGCCGATGATCGTTGCCAGGATGATCCCGACCACCGAAACCTGCAACGTATTCAACACCCCGATCACCAGCGCTCGGCCGTACGTATGCACCGAGGAGTCGTAGGCGATCATGGACTCGCCAATCGGTATGCCGGCCACGCGGTCCAGGAAGTCGAAGCCCGTCGCGATCCGGCGGGCGGCCAGGTTCTGCATGGTGTTGTGGACGAGGTACCAGCCGATCCCGACGACGATGCCGACGATCACGATTTGCCAGATGATCGCCCGGAACAGCGGGTCGGACCATGAAAAGCGGATGCCGCGCTTGGGTGCGGCCCGCGCGCCAGCGATGCGTGGGTCGGACGAGGTGACGGACATCGTCGTCTTGGTCTCCTTCCCGGCGTGGCCAGGATCATGTCGGCGTTACCGGTCGGCCGCGCTCGGATGGAATGCACGTGGAACGGCCAAGCAATTCCCGGGCCACCCGATTTGCGTCTATCACATCCCTGGCGCGTGGCAACTTTGCTCAGGTTGTCGCGAAAGATCAACCGGCACGGGATCGTGATGGTCCGGATATGGAAACGGCCGCCCTGTTTCCAGGGCGGCCGTTCCTGTTCGGTTACCGATCCGGTGGGATCAGCGCATCGGGGGGGCGTATTGCAGGCCACCCTTCGTCCAGAGGTTGTTGATGCTGCGGGGCACGCCCATCGGGGTGATGTTGCGATCCCACATCTCTCCGAAGTTGCCGACCTGCTTGATGACGTTATAGGCCCACTTGTTGTCGAGGCCGAGCGCCTTGCCGAGGTCACCGTCGACGCCGAGGAGGCGACGGATGTCGGGGTCGGTGCTGGTCAGCATGCTGTCGACGTTGGCCGCGGTCACGCCTTTTTCCTCGGCAGTGATCAGGGCGATGAAGGTCCAGCGCACGATGTCAAACCACTTGTCGTCGCCCTTGCGGACCATAACGCCCAGCGGCTCCTTGCTGATGATTTCCGGCAGCAGCACCAGGTCGGCGGCCTTCGGGCCCTGGCTGAAGCGGAACGTCGCCAGCGCGGAGGCGTCGGTCGAATAGGCATCGCATCGGCCGGACAGGAAGGCGCCCTGAAGTTCGGGCAGATCCTGGATCAGGATTGGCGTAAACTTCATCTTGTTGACGCGATAAAAGTCAGCGATCGCCAGTTCGGTGCTGGTTCCGGGCTGCACGCAGATCGTCGCCCCGTCCATCTTCTTGGCGGAGTCGACGCCGGACGACTTCTTCACCAGGAAGCCGGTGCCGTCATAGTAGTTCACCCAGGCGAACAGCAGGCCGAGGTTGCCTTCGCGGCTCAGCGTCCAGGTGGTGGTGCGGGACAGCAGGTCGACTTCGCCGGATTGCAGGGCCGTGAAACGGTTCTGCGTCGTGGTCGGGACGAACTTGACCTTGGTCGCATCGCCCACTGCTGCCGCCGCGATCGCCCGGCATGTGTCGGCATCAAGGCCGCGCATCACGCCCTGGCTGTCGGGCAGGGAGAAACCGGGGACCTGCCCGGAGATGCCGCAAAGGATTTGGGCGCGGGTCTTAGCGGCGTCCAGGGTCGCGGATCCGGACCCTTGAGCCGTTGCAGGTTGCGCAAAGCCGAGAGACACTGCCAATCCCGCCATCAGCGCGAGCGCGCCTGCTCCGTTCCACCGCATCTTTTGTCAGCCTCCAGGTTTCCGCGGGCCATCCCCGCTTTGCAGTCATGACTGTGATGCGTTGTGCGCCTGGGATCAATGGGGATCGCAGGCTGGTCAAATGTTCCGCCTTTCGGGCAGTCCGGCTCGGCGGAGGCCTTCGGCATAGCGGGCACGATCCTCGGGCCTGGTCATGGGGGATCGGGCGACAGCCGACTCGACCGAAAACGCGGGTTCGAGTTCAAGAAGCCGGTTCAAGACGGCCTCGGTTTCCGGTGCGCGGTCGAGATAGCCGAGGGCCGCGAGGTAACCCTTGTAGGCCGAGGAGAACCAGGGGTTGAGTTCGATCGCCCGCCGGCCGATCTCCGCCGCGCTCTCATACTCGGCCAGCAGCAAATGGGGCATGATCAGGGCGTGGTCGAAGAAGAACAGATGCGGGTCCGATGGAGAGAGCCGGACGGCCTGGTACATTCGACGCAGTGCCTCATCATGGCGGCCGAGATAGCTATGGGCGAGGCCGGAGAAGCACCAGGCGAGTGCGAGGTTGGGGTTCAGCGCGATGGCGCGGTCGTGCAGGGCACAGCCCTCGGCCGCCCGTTTGCCGAGGAAGCTGCGGACATGGCCCGCCAGCGTGAGCGCCCTTGCATCCGCGGGGTCGAGGGTAACCGCCCGCTCCGCCAGGTCGCCGGCCCGGACGGCGATGGTGGGTGGGTCGGACGCCCATCCCTGCCCGACCAGGAACAGGTGCCAGTAGGCCAGCCAAGCATGTGCCTCGGCATTCGCGGGGTCGGCCGCGACGGCGGTTTCCAGCAGGCGTCCGGCCTCTCGGAACCCCTGACGCTCCAGCCGGTAGACCGGGGGCAGGGCCTGCAGCACGAGTTCGTGCGTGGTCGGGTTGTTCAGGTGTCTGGCAGCCGTGCGCTCCCCCTCATGGATCAGCAGGGCAGGGTCGAGCTGCGCTACGATCGCCGACCCGATCTCATCCTGCAGCGCCAGCAGGTCATTTGTCTCTCGATCGAAGCGATGGGCCCAGATGACGGCGCCGGCGATCCGCATGTCCATCAGGCGGACCGTGATCCGCACACGCTCCGCGGTCTGCTGGATGGTGCCGTCGAGGACGAAATCGAGATCAAGGGCCGCCCACATCGCCTCCTGTCGCTTTTCGCCGGACAGCGCGGCCCAGGAAGCGCCGGAGATGCAGGAAATCCAGCGGAAGCGTGAAAGGGCGGTGGTCACTTCCTCGGCCAGGCCGAGGGACAGTTCCTCATTCGCCGCCGATCCGATGGGACGGAGGGGGGCGATCCCGAGGCGGATGCCGCCGCGCTGGGGCCGGTCGATGCTGGCGCGTTCCTGCCTTGGAGGGGGCGAGCTGTCGGAGGGAGGCTCCGGATCAGTCGTTGCGGTGGCGGTCGGCCCGGTCCTGATGCGGGCGGCGAGGTCCTCGGTTTCCAGGGACGGCCTGGCATCGTCGGCGATGCTCAGCGCGGTGCGGCAACGATCATAGGCGGCCATCGCGGCGACGGGATCGCCGCGGTCGTGATGGTCGCGCATGATCGCGCGCCAGGCCGTCTCATGCCGGGGATCGATTGTGACCAACTGGTTCGCGATGCGAAGCCGGACCTCGCTGTCCCCCTGGTCGGCCAGCATACGCTCCCCCATCCCCCGGGCGATGCCGATGATCCGGATGCGTTCGGCCACCAGCCATTGGTCGAATGCCGGATCGAGACCCACCAGATCTTCGAGCAAAGGCGACTGAAAGCAGTCGAGAGCGTCGGGCTGCGTCATGTCGGTCCGGGTGGCATCCAGGATATCGACCCAGAGACCATCGGTGCGCAGTGCGAGATGATGGCGTTCCGCGACCATCAGCCTGGAAAGCGGTGGGCTGAGTGTATCCTGCAATTCATGGATCGCCTGGCGCAGGGAGGCTCGGGCTTGCTCCTTCTCCCGCTGGCTCCAAAGCAGGGCGGTCAATTGCAGGCGCAGGACGGGCCGGGGGCTGGCGAGGGCGATGACCGCGAGAACCGCGCGCGCCTTGCGGGTCCTGGGAAGCATGCTGCGGCCGGCCGAATCCTCCGCGCGCATGTGGCCAAGAAGCCGGAGATGCAGTGTGGCCGGTTCGCTGCTGTCCGCGGTCGTTGGTCTATTCCGAGGCATTGTTGCGGAGGCCTGACTCACCCTGCTTCGCATCCGAAATACAACCATTGAGGGCGGTACAGAAGGTTGCGTAGCTCAATTGGCGTGTGCATGCAACCATAGGATTTTTCTGTCAGGGAAAATACAACGCAGCCCGCTCGCTTCCCATGGATTGATTTTTCTACCTCGGCATGAGACCGCTTCAAGCCGACAGTATTGGAAGCGCGATCCGGTTGTGCCGGGTTGCATCGTTCAAAAAAAAGGGGAACTCGTCATGGCCACTCAGCCAAGCGCGGCATCGGGGTCGCAGTCTATTCGGGCGTTGCCTGGGTGGGTTCGATTGGGGGCGGGATTCGCGTTTTGCGGCCTGATCGCGGCCGTTGCGCTGACCTTGGGCGCGCGGGTGCCGCTGGTCGGGGCCTCGATCTTCGCGATCGTGATCGGGGTAGTTCTGACAAACACGTTGAGCGGGCCGCTGCAATTGGGCGCCCTGCGGATTGGCGACGTCAGCAAGTTGGCGCTGCGCGGCGGGATTATCGTCCTGGGGGCGAGCCTTGACCTTGGGGAGATCGTGGGAACGGGCCTGTCATCCCTGCCCCTGCTTATCATCACCATCATCGCCGGCCTCGCCTGCGCCCTGTGGCTCGGCCGGGTGCAGCAACTGGACTGGCGGATGCGATGCCTGATCGGGATGGGGACGACGATCTGCGGCGCGTCCGCGATCGCCGCTTTGGCCCCGGTAATCAAGGCGAAGGCCGAGGAGATCGCCTACGCGGTCACCGTGGTCTTTCTGTTCAACATGGTGGCCGTGTTCATCTTCCCGCCGCTGGGCCATGTGATGGGGCTGACGGATAACGGGTTCGGTATCTGGGCGGGCACGGCGGTGAACGACACGTCGGCCGTGGTCGCGGCCGGCTTCTCCTTCAGCCCCGAGGCCGGTACGACCGCGACGATCGTAAAGCTGACCCGGACGACGCTGATCATTCCATTGGTGATTGCGTTCGGCCTGGCCCTGCCGTTGTTCGAGGCGCGGAAGGAGGGGGACAACGACGTCTCGCTCGCCAAGCGGGTCTACAACGCTTTTCCGATGTTCATCCTCCTGTTCCTGGCCGCGTCGCTGCTGAACACGCTGGGGGCGTTCGGGCCTTATGCCGGCACGATCCAGTGGATTGGCCGCGTCATCCTGGTGGTCGCGATGGTGGCTGTCGGCCTGCAGGGGCATTGGCGTGCCTTTGTCGGCGCGGGGACCAAGCCGCTCATTCTGGGATTGGCGACGTGGATCGTGGTGGCGGTGTCGAGCCTGGCGGTTCAGAGCTGGACCGGGGCGCTCTGATTGGTCGGAGGATAAAAATCCACTCTATAGGAAAAAATATGTTGACCTGACCTGGGCCGGGGTATATCAATTGGCTCGTCAACGGGATTGGTGTCTCTAAATCACCGCGTTGGCCCCGGATCGCCGTTTCGTACCGCCTCATGAGCGCATTCCTCCTGGTTTCCAGGATGGATGCGCTTTTTTCGTTTGGCCCCTTCGATACCGAGTGGCGGGGTGCGCGAACGGGGTGGTGACTGTCAGGATCCCAGGGGCAGGTGGTTCGGATACCGCCGTGCGACGTCAACTGTCACCCGACAAGGAATTTTGTCATGCAGAACGTTATCGAGAACGTGCTTCCCCGGATCAATGAGACCCTGAGCCTGCCCGCCACGGCCGATCGCGGCGCTGTGGTGCTGGGTGGTGGGTTCCGCCTGCCGGCGGTCCGGGATGCCCGCGTGGCCGATCGCGGCGCCGTGGTGCTGGGTGGTGGGTTCCGGCTGCCGGCCCGCGACCTGCGCGCCCAGGCCTGAAACGCCTGCCGGAGGGGTAGGTCGGAAACGACCGGCCCCTTCTTCCTCGTTCCGCGCATCCGGTGGGATGCGTGTCATGGTCAGCGCTCCGGATTGACGGGGCCGCTCGGATCATCCTGTCGCAGGAGCATGAACAATGGATACCGACTCCTCACTTGTGCGCTTTCATCGGTTGATCCCGGGCGCCCGTCCTCCCCAGCGCGCCGATCGTTCGGCGGCCGGCACGCTGCCGACCCGAGCGTTCCGCTATTGTGAGGCGGCGACCAGCGCCTCGGGCTTCGGATGGTGGCTCTTTCCGCCCATGGACCTGACGCTGATCTGGGATGGGTCCGACATCTTCTGGACCTTTCCGGGCGTCGATGACTGGTTGCCCTTGCAGCCCTCGGCGCAATGTCCGGACTTCGCCGCGGCGTTTGACGAAATGGCGCCGCCGGAAATGCGCGGCATGTCACCGCCGATGCTGACGGCCCTGCCGGAACCAGGCGCGCTGCAGATATGGACCGGCCTGATCGCGCGCACGCAGCCCGATTGGCACCTGCTCGTGCGGGCGCCGGCCAATGTGCCGATGCCGGGTGGCTATGTGCTGTATGAGGGGATCGTGGAAACCGACGCTTGGTTCGGGCCGCTTTTCACGAACCTGCGGTTCACCCGGACGCACGTTCCGGTGCGGCTTCGCGCGGATTTCCCGCTGGTGCAGGCGCAGCCGGTGCAGCGGATCGCGTATGAGAACGCGACCTTGTCATCCATGAGCGTGGTGGACGGCCTGCAGGGCGCTGACTGGGCCGATTACCACGCGACGATCGTGGAACCCAACCAGCGCCCGGAACGCCCGTATGGTGGATATGCGGTAGGGGCCAGGAAGCGGCGGCAGGCTGCTGAAGCCGGCTGCCCCTTCAGCCGTTCGGCCGCGGCGGCGCGAGAGCCCGTGCCCGCGTGAAGCGGTCTGGGACACCGAGGGCCGTGTCAGGCGCCGACCGGCATCATGCGCCCGATGCCGGCTGATCGGCCCGCGCGAAACAGAAAGTCGATGACTTCACCCATCCTCGGCAGTTCCTCCGCGATCCGCATGTGGGTAAGCCCGGTGATCTCCACCATCGCGTCGGCCGCCCCCATCAGGGCCGCGTCCCGGCCGGTCAGCAGCATCATCGGCAGCGTCCGGTCGTAGTCGGCCACGGCGCCCATGACATGGAAGCCGTCCTGCCCGCGGCCATCCGCCTCGGCGATCACGGCCATCGGGCGGAATTCCCGCAGCAAGAAGGCCACGTCCAGCTCGCTCGGGACGTGTTCGACCACCAGGCCGAAGAAGTCGCAGATCGCATCGAGGCCTGGCCCCCAGGAGAGATCGTCGCCCACGATCATGACGAGACCTTGCGGGGCGGTGCCCGCCGTTGCGTCCGTATTCAAGGTCACGGGGCGGGGGGCGATTGCGACGTTCATGGTCAAACTCCTGCATGGGCCGACCGCCGCGGAACCGGACATGTTGTCTTCCGCTACGGTAGATGTCGGAGCCGATCCTAGGTGGAAATGGAACGACCGATAGACACGTTACCGTGAGTAATGAATGTCACCCCGGGCCCAAAGCGTGAATTATCGTGAAATCCGACATGGGGCGGATTGGCGACTGAAATAGGAAAAATATCTTGACTAATGCCCCATCGTAGGGTATTAATCCGGTCATGATGGCGAACCCAAACGACATAAGCCACACCATCCCCTCCTTCAATCCGGTGAGACATGACGAAGCGGAGCAATGAGCCATCCCCGCTTGACGTGCTTGAACAAGCGATGTGGACCAAGTGGGCGAAGGGAGACACCGATGGGGCCGTTGCGATCGCGCGGATCGCCATGCCGTATCGCCATCCCCGATTTCAACCCACGCCGGCCAGGCGGCGGGTCGACGCTGATCTGCAAATCGTAGGCGATGAAGAACTTCTTGAGCGACTGGCTGAGGCTCGAAGACGAGTCATTGACCAGACAGAACCTCCGGAACAGCCTGCTGGCCTGGGCGACTGAGGTTCTGGCCGGTGTCGAACAGACCCCGGCCGCGCACCACCGTTATTTGATCTCGGAGCTTGATTCACTAAGCCGCGGTCGCATTGACCGCCTGATGATCTTGATGCCGCCAGGGTCGGCCAAATCGACCTATGCCTCTATTCTTTTTCCGCCCTGGTGGTTTACGCAACATCCGTCCTCCTCCGTCATCGCCGTATCCCATACCTTGGCGTTGGCGGAGAGTTTCAGTCGGCGGATCAGAAACCTGATCCTCGATCGGGAGGGACAGCTCGGCTACACCCTGGTGCGGGATGAACGGGCCGCCGCGAACTGGCGTCTCTCCTCGGGCGGGGAGTATGTCGCCGTTGGCATCCGCGGTGGGATTACCGGCCGCAGGGCGGATCTGATCCTGATCGACGATCCGATCAAATCTCAGGCCGAAGCCGACAGCACGCTGCATCGCCAGCAACTATGGGAATGGTACAAGTCTGATCTGATCACCCGGCTGAAGCCTGGTGGACGGGTTATCGTGATCATGACCCGCTGGCATGAAGACGATCTGGGCGGTCATCTTCTGACGGCCAACCCGGATGAGTGGCGCGTCCTGAAACTTCCGGCGCTGGCCGAGGATAACGATCCGCTGGGTCGGGCGGTGGGCGAACCGCTGTGGCCGACCTGGGAAGACCGTGCCGCGCTGGAGCGTAAGCGAGGCACGATCGGTGAACGGGCCTGGATGTCCCTGTTCCAGCAGTCACCGCGTCCGGCGACTGGCAGCGTGTTCAAGGTAACGGAACTCACGATCGTCGACTCCCCGCCCGCGGTGGGTGACGGCCGCGTCGTCCGCGCCTGGGACCTCGCGGCAACGGTCGCAACGGCGCAGAACGATCCAGACTGGACGGTCGGTGTGAAAATGCTGAGAGACCAACAGCACCGCTTCACGATCCTCGACGTGGTCCGGCTGCGCGGCACGCCCAGGCAGATCGAGGATAAGATCGTCTCCACGGCGCGTCTGGACGGGCAAACCGTCTGGATAGGCTTGCCAGAGGATCCTGGGCAGGCTGGTAAGGCACAGATCTCGTACCTTGCCGGCCGTCTGGCCGGCTTTCGGCTTGTGACGTCCCGCGAAACCGGATCGAAGCTCACGCGGGCAATGCCATTTTCCTCGCAGGTCGAGGCCGGCAACGTCGCGCTGCTGCGGGCCGACTGGAACTACCAGTTGCTAGAAGAGATGCGGGACTTCCCCATGGGCCGCAAGGACGACCAGGTGGACGCGATGGTGCGTGCCTTCGGCACACTTGCCCAGGTGAAGGATCCGCCCCGGCTGATCAACCTGTCGCTCTTGAACAGATAGCACTGTTTGTCTGCCGACCGAACGATCGGGTGAACGATGTTTGAAACGATATGCAATCTGATTCCGAGGGATTCCGACTATCCCCCTCGGACGCGTGCACTCGATATCCTGAACCGGGTACTCGAAGGCCGCATCTACGATGTGCTCCCGTATCAGTTCCATGACGAGCGTGGTGCTGGTGGCGAGTACATCCCACTACGAAATCGCAGACCCAGTGTCCGTTACCCGCTCTCGCGCATTGTGGTGGAAGACAGCGTGGCGCTTCTGTTCAGCGAGGGTCATTTCCCGACATTCGACTGCGCGGATCGCCAGGCCCAGGCGACACTATCCGAGATCGTGAAGGAGACGCATCTCAACCTGGTGATGACGGAAGCCGCCATCCGCGGATCAATCGGGTCGTCAGCGATCCTTTTGCGTGTGCTTCGGGGACGCGTCTTCTTTCAGGTGCTCAATACGATGTACCTGACGCCGTGGTGGTCGCCCGAAGAGCCAGACACGCTGATCCGTGTGATGGAGCGCTACAAGGTCTCGGGTCGCCTGCTGGAGTCCATCGGCTATGAGCTGGACAACCCAAGTGGGGAGTTCTGGTTCCAGCGCAGCTGGGACCTGGACATGGAGACCTGGTACGTACCGACACCTGTCGGCACCGAGGCCACACCGCGTATCGACGAGGCGAGAACCGTCCGTCACGGATTAGGCTTTGTTCCAATCGTGTGGATCCGCAACTTGCCGGGCCTTTCCGCATCGGGTGCCGCGTGTGACGGTGCGTGTACGTTCCGGGCCGCTATCGAATCGCAGATCGAAATCGACTACCAGCTTAGCCAGGCTGGCAGGGGCCTGAAATACAGCAGTGACCCGACCCTGCTTCTGAAGGAGCCGGCTTCTACCGGCGGTGACATCCTTCGTGGGGCCGGTAACGCATTGGTGGTCGGGGAAAACGGTGATGCCCGCCTGCTGGAGATCGGTGGCACGGCCTCGGCCGCTGTCATCGACTACGTCAGGACACTTCGGGAACTGGCACTTGAGAGTGTTCACGGCAATCGCTCCAGCCCTGACCGTCTGACGGCCGCGCAGTCCGGCCGAGCCCTTGAGTTGATGAACCAGGGATTGATCTGGTTGGCGGATAATCTGCGGATTACGTATGGCGAGGGTGCCTTGCTCTCGCTCGCGCAGATGGTTGCCAAGGCGTCACGTCGCTATGGCCTTAGGGTATTTGGTCGATCAGTACCCGCGATCGATGCCACCGCGCCAATCAGCCTTAAATGGCCGAGGTGGTACGCGGCGTCATCCGAAGATCGTCAGCGGGATGCCCAAACCCTATCAACCTTGGCCGAGGCTGGTCACATCAGCCGTGACACCGCGGTCCGGGCCATCGCGGACACCTACGACATAGAAGACATAAACGCGGAACTGAACCGGATTGCCGGTGACCGCATCGCCAAGGACCGATGATGTCAGAAGATACGGCTGAAGAGGCCCAACCCGTGGAGATGATCGACTCACTCCGGCGGCAGACCGAGGCCCTGCAGCACGAGCTGGAGAGCCTGCGCGGTAAGGCAAAGGAAAGCACAATGCTGGCGGACCTGAAGGTCGCGGCGATCCGCGCGGGCATGATCGACCTGGACGGGATCAAGCTGCTGGATTTGTCGGGCGTTCAGGCTACCGAAGATGGCCAGGTTCCCGAGGCGTCGAGCCTCATGACGGATTTGAAACGGAACAAGCCATGGCTGTTCGGAGCATGGTCCACGTCGAGCGCCAAGGAGGCACCGCCGTCGCAGCCTCCGCAGCAGAAGCAGGCCATGGACATGTCCGACGACGAGTACGCCGCGGCGCGGTCCCTGATCCTGAAGCGTAGGACCTAGGTCGACCCGACACAACGTCCCGATCCCGGATTGAATGCAAGTTTAACAAGGACAGATTATGGGTATTCAGAGCTTCCCGTCGGCCCTTCAGCCGATTATCCAACAGGGCTTCCTGGACCGTGAGTTCGACACCGCCCTGCGTTCGCGTCTCGGCTTTCGCGCCGTGGCTGATCGGGTGGAGATCGCTGTTGGTCTTGGCGAGACCCTGACCAAGACGCGGGCTGGGCTGAAGCCCGCAGTTACCACGCCGCTGCCGCCTGGCAACAACACGAACCTCGATAACGGCCTGACCCCGACCACCTGGGGCGTCGAGCAGTATACAATCGTCATGAACCTGTATGCCGCCACGACCGACCTCAACATGGTGACGAGCCGTGTCGGTCTGGTCTCGCAGTTCCTCCAGAACGCTTTCACCAATGGCGAGCAGGCGGCTCGCAGCCTGGACGAACTGGCCCGCAACGCGCTGTTCGCAGCCTATCTTGGCGGAAGCACGCGGGTCCGTACGACGCTTGGTAGCGCCGGTCCCGTGGTCGCGGTCGACGATCTGCGTGGCTTCCAGAACACCTTCGTCAATGGCGTGCAGCAGACCCTCAGTGGCCCGACGCCGCTGGCGGTGACGATTGGTTCCAACGTCTACAATGCCATTGCCACGACCGCTGACGTGACGAATGTCTCCACCGCTCCCGGTGGGATCTCTGGCACGATCACCCTGTCCGGCAACGTGACGGTTGTTGACGCCACCGTGGGCAACTCGGTTGTCGCCGCCAACGCGTCGTCCATCATTCGCCCTGGTAACCGCGGCAATACCCAGCAGCTCACTGGTGTGGATACGCTGAACATGAGCGCGCTGCTCGATGCCGTGACCAAGCTGCGTCTCAACGCCGTCCCCGAGATCGACGGCGCCTACAACTGCTACCTCGATCCCGTCTCTGCTCGCCAACTGTTCTCCGACCCGGACTTTCGGCAGTTGTTCCAGGGCGCGACATCGGCCAATCAGGTGTTCCGCCGTGGGATGGTGAACGACTTCCTTGGTCTGCGGTTTGTTCCGACAAATGAAACCTTTGTGCAGACCCATCCGACGCTTGCCGGACAGGTCGTGCGCCGACCGATCATTTGTGGCGCGGGGGCTCTCGTGGAAGGTGACTTCGCTGGGATGGCGGCGGCGGATGTCGTGCCGGCTGACTCCATTGTTTCGGTTGTCAACGGTGTGGCAATGGTAACGCGGGAGGCGATCGATCGCCTGCAGCAGATCATTGCCCAGTCCTGGTATTGGATTGGCGGCTTCTGCGCTCCCTCCGATACGACGACGACGCCGAACACGATTCCGACCGCCACGAACGCGGCGTTCAAGCGGGCGGTCGTGGTTGAACACATCGGCTGATAATCAAGTGGTCCCGCGGGCGTTGGTGCCCCGCGGGCTGCTGGATCAGAGGTGCAGCGGCCCGCCGCTGCTTCCATTTCCCGAACCCGGAAGTTGTCATCCATGTCACTGACCGAGTCCGAGCGGACTGACGTCCGGCGGTTCTGCGGCTATCCGCCCGCGGGAACGGGCCTTAGTGCTTCGTTTGGTGCGGGGGAGTTGAATGTCCTTGGGGCGTTGGAATTCAGGTTCGCCAATTTATCACAGTCTGAACTTGTGATCGTTCGCCGCTATCTTGGTACGTTGGCTGTACTGGAACTTGCGGTTCCAAAGGCAAGCGACAATCTCGATACGGCACAAGCAGCAGTCTGGACGCACAACAAGGAAGAAGTGCGTGACCGACTTCGTCTGCTGGACGAATGGCGACGACGACTTTGCCAGTTCCTTGGTGTTCCTCCTGGATCTGGACTGCGGACCGGGTCGTTGGCTCTGGTGATCTGAATGGATGCGCGATACCTTGAGGATCGGATAGCCTGGGCAAACAACCTTACGGCGCGCCGTATCGGTGTCGAGACGGATGCCTTCCGCCCCAACGGACCGAGTAATCCGTTGTCAACCCGGAATCGCTACCTACGCTTACATGTGGCATTCAGTGCAACGCCGAGCGGCTTCAGTCAGACAGCGGCACACGGAAATGCCTTGTGCTATGGACACTTTGACGCGGCTTACACCAAACCTGGTGACTATTTGGTACAGGGCAGCGGAACCTTCTTTGTTGCCGCGCAGGAGTCGCTGCAACCGGTTCTTTGTGTGCGTACCAACCGGGCCCTGACGATCAAGCGTCCGGTTGCGCCCGCGGGTATCGGTGGCAATGCGTATGGTGGCCTGACGCAGGACGGCACGACATTGGTCCTGCGGGACTGGCCAGCCAGCGTGCTCGGGATGGCAACGAGCGGGACATCACACATTGGTTTGCCGATGGACATGTCCTTGCCGCAGTGGACCGCTCTGCTGCCACCCTTGAGTGACGTGACGATCGCAGCGGCGGACCTGGTTGAGGACGAAGCCGGGATGCGAGGAATCATCGTTGCCGCTGAGCGTTCTTTCCTGGGTTGGAGACTGATCATTCGACAGGCGTCACCCTGATGGCTGATCTAGCGGATGTCGAGGATGAACTGGCCAGGCTGGTTGTGTCCGCTTTATATCCCTCTGGCGTAGATACTGACAGTATCCTGGGTGTGCCGTGTCGCGTGTATCGTGGCTGGCCAAGCCCGGCTGCTTTGAATGCGGACCTGTTGGCTGGGACGGTGAATGTGACGGTTGCACCGGATACTGATGTTGGGAACACAACAACCAGGTATTCGCTATCGTGGCACGACGTTCCATCGCCGCCTACTCTGACAGCGACTGTCGCTGATAACGCGGTGACCTTCAGTGGTGTGGTGACCGCCGATCAGGCAGCGGGCTTGTTGGTGGATGGGCGGAGTTATGTCTATCCAGCACGGGATGGTGATACGCCCAGTGTTGTAGCGTCAAATTTTGCCGCGATGATCAGATCCTCCCGACCCGTCCATTTGACAGATGCAACCATCTCTATCCCGGGTGTGACGGGTCTGGTCGCGCGGGTTGTTCGATCCGGCCTTGGGTTTACTGAAGTCCGCCGGCAGGAACGCGATCTACGGGTGATCTCGTGGTGTCCGACCCCGGTGGCGCGTGACGTGACGGTCGCCGCCATAGATCAGGCACTTGTGCGGCACGCATTTCTGGACCTTGCAGATCGGACGAGAGCCCGCGTGCTTTACAAGGGCACATCTGTATATGACCAGGCCCAGAATGCCCTGCTGTACCGGCGAGACCTGATATACACGGTAGAGTATCCAACGACTGTCATGGAAGTTCTGCCAGCAATGCTGTTTGGCCATCTTTCCCTGAATGCCGCCGAGTTTACGGCGTGAGGAGTGTCCCCTGTGGGGTTTCTGTTGGTAGTAACACGCTCATTTGGAGCATTCCGTCGCGGTGACGTCGTCGAAGGCATGACTGCGATTGACCAAATCCTGAACAGTGAGCACGCAGCCTTCGTGGTCCGCGTTGCCGCGACACTTTATCCGGGAGTCTGACGACCATGCCAGTCGTTCCACGCGGAACCATTAACACGACGGCCCTGATTGTTCCCGACCTTTATGTTCAGATCACGGCGCCGCAGAATCTTATTCTGAACGGTGTCCCGACTGATGTGATGGGGGTCGTTGGGACCTCCTCATGGGGTCCGGTCGATCAGCCTGTCATCGTCTCTTCCATGAGCGACCATGCGCGCGGTTTCGGTCCGGTTATGCCGAGGAAGCACGACCTGGGGACGCAGGTTGCGACGGCCGTGCAACAGGGTGCACAGAACTTCCGGTGCATCCGGGTAACGGATGGTACGGACACCGCGGCGCAGGCCAACGTTCCTGGCACGACGGTTCTGTTCACTGCGCTGCACTCGGGATCGCTGGGCAATACGATTACCGTTGCATTGGAACCGAGTTCGCGCCCGAACGCCTGGCGCCTGACAGTTGTCTTGCCTGGTGTCTCACCGGAGGTATTTGACAACCTGACAGGTGCGGGCGCGGCATTCTGGCAAGGCCTGGCATCAGCGGTCAATGGCGGCCAGGGGCCGCACCGTGGGGCCTCCCAGTTGATTGTCGTCAGCCACGGCGGCGCCATCGTAGAACAGGCGTCGTTTCGAATTACGCTTGGTTCAGCGGCGGCGGGCACAGACGGGGCCGACGGCGTAGCTGGAAGTCATCTGATCGGCATCGATGTCTCGCCGCGGCGAGGCATGTACGCGCTGCGTGGACAGCGCTGTGGGATCGTGGTGCTGGCCGACTGCGATGACGCATCCACCTGGACCACTCAGGCCAGCTTTGGCATCCAAGAGGGTGCTTACATGATCCTGACAACGCAGGCCGGCGATCAGATTCATGCGGCTACGGCTGCAAAACATCTCGTCGGGCTTGATAGTTACGCTGCCAAGCTGATGTTCGGCGACTGGCTCTGGTGGTCCGATCAGACCAATGAGGTCATTCGACTGGTCTCACCACAAGGGTTCGTTGCAGGCAGGCTGGCCAATCTTTCACCGGAACAATCGAGCCTGAACAAGCCGCTGTATGGAATCATCGGCAGTCAGAAGTCGGGAACACCCGGGTCGGGTGAGTCTGCTTCCTATTCCGCGGCCGAGATTGCGGTGTTGTTGGAGGCCGGCATAGACCTGATCAGCAATCCGCAACCTGGTGGAAACTACTGGGGTGTCCGCGGCGGTCATAACTCCTCCTCGAATCCTGCCGTGAATGGTGACAACTACACACGCTTGACAAACTTCATCGCCGCCACGCTCGCGGGAGGAATGGGACGCTACGTCGGCGCATTGATCAATTCAGACCTCTTCCGGAACGTCCGTGCGACATTGATGTCGTTCCTTCAGGGGATGCTTGGTCAAGGTCTGCTTGGCAGCACCGATGGAGCCTTGCCCTTCAGTGTGATCTGCGACCGGTCGAACAATCCAGCTTCGCGTACTGGTCTGGGTTATGTCCAGGCAGACGTACAGATTCAGTACCAGTCTATTAACGAGAAGTTCATCGTCAACGTTGAAGGCGGCCAGACGGTGCAGGTGGCACGGCAGACGTTGCCGTCCGGTCAACCCGGCTAGGATCAGGAGTAGATAATGTCGCTTACCGCCTTTTCCATCGGCAAAGACACCCAGCTCGTCGTGATGGGACCCAACGGTCGGGTAGACCTTTCACACGTAACCTCTTTCGAGAGCCGGCAGTTGACGCAGTCGATCCGGGTCAACCGCATCGACGGCACTCAACTCGGGGCGGAACTGCCCCGAGGGTGGGAGGGGAGCTTCGAGGTCGAGCGCGGAAATTCTGTCCTTGATGACTTCATCTCCTCGTCCGAACAGCAGCACTACGAAGGTCGTATGCCGGTACCTTCAACGATGTACCAGTATGTGACTGAGACGGATGGTTCAGTGTCGACATATCAGTATGACGGGGCCGTCTTTCGTCTTGCCAACGCAGGTGTCTGGAAGGGGGACGCGGCCGTGAAGCAGAAACTTGAATTCTACGCGGCACGTCGGCGGAGGGTATAAATGACACCGACTGAGCAGCTCATCGCCTCCGCGTTGCGCACTGTCGACGTTCGAGACGGACGCGGTCGTAGCCTGAAAGTTCGCCGATTGACCGCGTTGGACACGCTCCGTCTTCTGAAGGCAGCCGGCCCGATCTTGGCGCAGAACCAGCCGTGGCTGTCGATGGCGATGCTCGCGGTTTCAGTAACGGAGATTGATCACGTTCCCGTGCCAACGCCAACGTCTGAAGCTCAGATCGAGTCCCTGGTTGATAGGCTCGGTGAGGACGGCATGGAAGCAGTTGCCGAGGTAGTCGACCAGGAAGGCAAATCGGACGCTGACACCGCGGTCCCTACCGCGGGAAACTAGCTCGGCACCCCGTCTTGGCCGACTGTCTGTATCTGGTCCGGAACGGGGTGCCGTTCGATGTCGCATTCTCTCTCCCGAGCGATGAGCGCATTGCGTTCGTTATCGCCATCGGCTCTCTAGAAGGGCACACGTTCGACTGGGAAGCGCAGTCTTGGACTTAGTCCGCTGACCTTGGATGCGTGTTGATCTGTTATGAAGACAGTTGAGCTTCAAGCTCACGTGCATTTGATGGATCAGTAGATGTCTATGAAACTAGCACGATACGCTCAATCGACGACCCGCTCTGGTCGACTGCCCAGGTCGCTGGGCCGGGCGTCATCGAGACGAAGAGGCAATAACTTTCTGCAGCGGGCAAGCGGCTTGGTGAAGCAGCGGCGTGTAACGTTGATGGGGCTCGCGGGGATTGCGCCTTTCGTCCGCACCTACCGGAAGGAGCGCAATGAAGTGAGTGCTGAAGGGCCATCGGTGCACCCCGAGCGGCGAGTGGAAGAAGGCCATGATACGCAAGGACGGCGACGCAGGAGCGGACTACGGCACGGTGTCATGGCGGACTTGAAGTACCATCGATCAACGTCTGGTAGCCCCATTCTGAGTGGGACCTTGACGACAAACCGCTTGCGCTTGGAACCGTACTCGCATTCTATCCCGTCGATATCCCGTACCTCCGACGGGGAGGCCGAGGCGCCTCAGTTTCAGGTCCAGCCGTCGTGGACAGAACGTCTGGTGGACCGTCGGCAGAACGCGGTGGTAGCGTCGGCTCCGTCGACAAGTGAGAGGTTAGTATTCGGACCGCAACGGTCTCCTCCTCTTCGATGGAATGCTAGGGCTCCTTCGGTCTGGATAGGACGGCAGTACGCACCAACGGCGGTCTCGGAAATTCTGATTGACAACGATACGTATCCGGTTCGAAATGGCGTTGATCCATACGGCTTTGGTTCCCGATGGCCCATGGGGTCAGGTGGCGTTGATGCGCCGGCCGCCGCGGCACCGGCGGAACCGATGGGTTCCCCATCCAATGAGCGGCCGACAATTGGGGCGATTCATCTGGATGGTAATGCGCTCGGGCAATGGATCACCAGGCACCTGGAGCGGACACTGTCTCAACCAAACCGTGGTCCCTCGGGTGTCGATCCACGGGTGATTCCTACCTGGGGGCCGCTGTCCGCGGCTTACTGATGTCGCCGAAGCTCCCGTTCAGATGAAGGCAAATGCGATGGCGATCACGATTGGCCCGATTGCTCTCCGTGACTTTGAGGTTCCTGCCGCTGTAAAGTACGGGGGAACCCATCGTACCGTTGTGCACCGTCTGGGTGATGGTAGGCGGATCATTGATCGGCTCGGGGCAGACGATACCGATATCAGCTTCTCGGGAACGCTTTCTGGATCGGATGCAACTACCCGAGCGCGAAGCCTTGACCGGCTGCGAACGACGGGAGAGCGGGTTACTCTCCAATGGGATACCTTCCAGCTTGATGTGATCGTTCGCCAGTTCTCGGCTGATTTTCAGTCAGGCCAGTGGATACCCTACCAGGTATCATGCTCGGTTCTCGATAACTCCACTCAAGAAGCGGCCTCAGACCTGTCAGCCGGAGAACGAAGCCTACAGCGGGACGTGGCAGCGTTGGCTAGTGTCAGTGAGACCTGGGCGGAACGAATAGCTCTGGCGATGGAACGTCCGGTGACCGACTTAGGGGGACAGGTGTCGGTGGCGGAGGTCGCAGAGGTAGTGGCTGCTCTGGTTCTCAGCGCGGAAGATGATGTGCTGACTGCTGAACGCAACGCGAGCGACACTTCGCTGAATCCACTGACGAAGTCCGTAGCGTCCCAGGTACGGCAAGTGGCGCGGGCGGTTCTCGGCCGAGCCTATGCGAGGCGTATCGCGAAGTCCCTGGGTGAGGGGTAGAGGCGCATGAGAACAGTAGTCATATCCGGCGGAAACTTGTTCCAGGTCGCAGCAAGGTATCTCGATGATGCAACCCGGTGGGAGGAGATCGCTCGACTGAATGGCCTGTCGGACCCGGTTTTGAGTGGCCTTCAGACGATCAAGTTGCCTCCGTCTGTTAGTGTGGGTCGGAAACAGTATGCCGTCGGATAGTGCGTCAGCCATAGCGCGGCGTCCACGGCTTCAAGTGCTCGTCGACGGAGCGGTTGTGAATACCGCAGTCGACGCGAGGGTTGTATCCAACAATTATTTCAGTGCCGATTGGTTCTACGTGACCTTTGTGGCGACCAGCGATTCATCTTTCCCCGTCAGCTACTGGGCATCGGTACGAAAGCCGCTGATCGAAGTCCAACTCTCGGTCGATGAGACGAACGCGTTCGAGAGCATGATAGTCGGGT
>CANJSR010000006.1 GCA_947476855.1 Acetobacteraceae bacterium | reverse complement strand
CGGCGGCTTGGTCACCGCCGGGGCGGGCGGGGTCGGGTCTGGGGCCGGCGCGGGGGTGGGCGACGGCGTGGGCGCGCGCAGGGAGTTCTGCTCGGTGCCGTCGAAGACCATCGACACGGCCTGCTCCTCGGGCGGCGGCTCCTCGGGCGGGGCCGTCGGCATGCCAAGAAGCAGGACGGCGAAGACGGCGGCATGGATCACGCCGGAGGCAATGCCGCCCCACCGCAACTCGGGGTTACGGCCAAGCCCGGCCAGCATCGGTCGGTTCGTAGCGCGGACCACCCGCTGCAACATGCCGCTGTCAGCCCGCCCGCGGGCGGGCCGGGGGCCCGGCTGGGGGAGTAGCCGGTGGGGTCGCGGCCTTCGCCGGGGCAGGGCCGGACCGCTGTTCGGCCAGCAGCGCCACCTTCGTGAAGCCGCCCTGGCTGATCGTGCCCATCACCTCCATGATCCGGCCATAGGCCAGTTCCTTGTCGCCGCGCACGAAGATGCGGCGGTCCGGGTTGTTCTCGGCGATCGCGCGCAGCTTGGCGACCACATTGCCCAGCTCGATCGCCTCATCCTGGAGGTAGACCTGACCGGCGGCGTCGATCGAAACCGTCAGCGGCTGGTTGTCGTTGTTCAGCGGCGCGGCGTTGGTCTTCGGCAGGTCGACGGTCACACCGGAGGTCATCAGCGGGGCCGTCACCATGAAGATGATCAGCAGCACGAGCATGACGTCCACGAAGGGCGTCACGTTGATCTCGGCCAGGGGACGATAACGGCCGCGGCCGGTGCCTTTGCCGTTCAGGGACATCGCCATGGCGCTATGCTTTCCCCTTTCCGTGCCCCAGCGCGCGGGCCGCGCGATACCGGCCCGACATGGCGGAGGAGTGTGGCAAAATTTTCGCGCGCGCGGCCTGGGTCCGCATCAGGCGCGTTCCTCGCTCTGGCGGGACAGGATCGCGCTGAACTCACTGCCGAAGGCGTCCATCCGGCCGGCGAAGCGAGAGAGGCTGTTGCTGATCTGGTTGTAGGCGAGCACCGCCGGGATGGCGGCGACCAGGCCGATCGCGGTGGCGAACAGCGCCTCGGCGATGCCGGGCGCGACAACGGCCAAGTTGGTCGTCTGCATGGCGGCGATGGCCGAGAAGCTTCGCATGATGCCCCAGACCGTGCCGAACAGCCCGACGAAGGGGGCCGTGGCGCCGACGGATGCGAGGAAGACCATCCAGCGTTCCAGCCGCTCCATCTCCCGCTGCGCGGTCACGGTGATGGCGCGGTCGATCCGCTCCCGCACGCTGGTATGGGCGATGTCTGCCCCGGCGACGCGCATCGAGCGGCGCCATTCGCCCATGGCGGCGGCGAAGACCGAGGCCATGGGATGCGCCGGATTGGTGCCTTCCTGGTCATACAGGTCATCCAGGCTGCCGCCGGACCAGAACCGGTCCTCGAACGAATCGGCGGCCTTGTTGACCCGGCGCAGCGCCATCCACTTCTCAAACGCGATGGCCCAGACCCAGATGCTGGCAGCCAGAAGGCCCATCATCACCAGCTTGACGACGATGTCGGCGTCCATGAACAGGCCCCAGAGGGAGATGTGTCCCCCTGCCATTCCCAGACTTGCCGTCTCGACCGCACGATCCACGCGTGGACTCCCTTTATCAGTTCCCTGTCCGGCTCGCGGCGCGCATGGCCGACAACACCGACCGCCAACGAGGCGGCATCCGTCCTGGTTTTCCGTCCCCTGGATTCACGCACGCCAGTCGCACACGAAGCTCGGCGCAGGCGCCCTTCGGTCCGACCACGTCCTGGCGCAGCAGGACCGTCGCGCCGCCCACCTCTTGCGCCGAGGTTTCAACGGTCAGCGAATCGTCAAGCCGAGCGGGTCTCAGATAGTCGATTGCGAGATGGCGCACCACGAACATGAGGTTGAACTGGTCCACCATCTCGGCATGGGGGATTCCCATATCGCGCAAGGCTTCGGTCCGGCCCCGTTCGGCGAAGCGGAGATACCCCGCGTGATAGACGATCCCGCCGGCATCCGTATCCTCATAGTAGACGCGCAAACCGTAGAGGTGCCGGCCATCCACGGGCATGACCGGGGAATTACCGGTCATTCATGGCCACCAGTCAGAGCGCCGGTCCGAAGGGCACACTGGGCGGATGGCGGGATGGGGCGGCTGGACGGCATGGGGCAGGCCCGAGAAGTGGGGTCCCGCGTCGCGGCGGGCAAGGTGGAGCAACGCCTGCCACGGCGGATGGATTCCCGTCCAATGTCTTTCGAGTCGGTGGGTGGATTCCTTGGATCGGCCCGACGGGTTGTCGACCTTGCGCGGCTTTCCGCCTACAGGAAGAACCCATGACAACGCATGCTCCCGTTTCCCGGTCATCGGGCTTTCAGCCATGACGCCGGCCCTTGCGACCCGGATCGGGCTGCTGGTCGCGGTTGTGATCCTCGTGGCGGACCAGGCGAGCAAATGGTGGATCCTGGAGGTTCTGAACCTGCCGTTCCTGCGCCAGGTCGTGCTGCTGCCTGTCCTCAGCCTGACAATGGTGTGGAACACGGGCGTGACGTTCGGCCTGCTGTCGGGTTTTGGGGACTGGGGTTATCTGGTGCTGACCGCGATTTCGCTGGTGGTCGTCGCCGCGCTAGGGGTCTGGCTGCGGCGGGCCGAGAGCCGGATGGCCGCCATCGCGATCGGCGCCATCGTGGGCGGGGCGATCGGCAATGTGATCGACCGCCTGCGGTTCGGGGCCGTGGTGGACTTCATCCATGCCCATGTCGATACGCCCTGGGGGGAGTTCTCCTGGTACGTGTTCAACGTGGCGGACGCGGCGATCGTCTGCGGGGTGGTCGCGCTGATCATCGACAGCCAGTGGCCAAGGCGGACCGCTCCGGCCGCATGAGCCGTCCGTACCTTGCCGTCGGCGCCAAGCCGGGCGACCGTGCCGAGGGACCGCGATGGCGCGGTTCTCTCCGGCCCGCGCGCTGGGCCGGCAACGTCCAGGACAAGGAATGGGATCATGGCTCTGACGCTTGATGAGGCCAACCGCGTGATCGCCGGGGCCATCGCGAAGGCCCGGGAACTGAAGATCGGCGTCTGTGTGGCCGTGTGTGATTCCGGCGGGCGGCTGCTGGCCTTCCAACGGATGGACAACGCGATCTGGGCCGCCGTGTATGGCAGCCAAGGGAAGGCCATCGCCTCGGCGGCGTTCGGGCGGCCCAGCGGGGACCTGACGGCGAGGGCGGAGCATCCGACGCTGCGCGGGATCCAGGCGGCCGAGGGCGGGCATATGATCATGGGCCAGGGCGGCGTGCCGATCCTGCGGGATGGCGTCGTGGTCGGGGCCTGCGGCGTGGGCGGCGGCACCGCGCAGGAGGATGAGGACTGCGCCCGGGCCGGAGCGGACAAGCTTTAGCGGCGCAGGATCGGGACGGTCGAGAATCCGCCGTTCCGTTCACCTTCGCTTAACCATTCGTCGCTAGGCTGACCGGCGTTCCTGGATAGCCCGACCATGCCGGTCCGCCTCTGCCTGCTTGCCGCCGTTGCGATCACCCTTGCCGCCCCCGCGCAGTCGCAGGAGCGGTGGGGCGGCGAATGGCGTGGCGGACGGGCG
Source organism: Acetobacteraceae bacterium (assembly GCA_947476855.1). The sequence goes on along the minus strand of CANJSR010000006.1, from coordinate 30,663 downwards.
GGGCGAGGCTGTTGCGGAGCCGGACCGGGCGGCCCCGGATGGGGTGCGCTTGGTTGGGGTGGGCCAGGATGGGGTGAGCCGGGATGGGATGGCTATCGCGCCTACCCCTATGCCGGCAGTCCCTATCGGCCGTACTACGCGCCCCCCGTGGTCGCGGTTCCGCCACGAGCCTGGGCGCCACCGGTCGTAGTCGTTCCGGGTCCGCCCGCGGTGACATACAGCCAGCCGCCGGCGGAATTCGTCTATTGGTGCGACAACCCATCGGGCTATTATCCGAACGTGACCACCTGCAATGGGCCGTGGCGGGAACAATCCGCGACACAGCCCCGATAAGGACGTTTGAAATGCAACGAAACAAGGCGATCGTCGCCCTCCTCGGTCCGGTTCTTCTCCTCGCGGCCTGCGCGCAGACCCCGTTGGGTCCGACGGTCGCGGTCATGCCGGCCCCGGGCAAGCCGTTCGACGTGTTCCAGGCCGATCAACTGCTGTGCAAGCAGTACGCGGAAGGCCAGGTCGCCGGCCAGGCGGAGAACGCGAACATGCGGGCCGTTGGAGCCGCCGCCCTGACCACGGCGCTGGGCGCGGGCCTGGGTGCGGCGATCGGCAGCGCGAGCGGGGCGGCCGGCATCGGCGCCGGCATCGGCGCTGGCTCGGGCGCGCTGGGCGGGGCCGGGATCGGCGCCATGCAGTCTGACCGGGCGAACATGACGATCCAGCAGCGCTACGACATCGGGTTCTCACAGTGCATGTATTCGCGCGGCAACCAAGTGCCGGGCTTCGTGCCCGCCCAGCCGGTGTACGCGCCGCCGCCCGGCTATCGTTCCTGACGATCTGCATGGCCCTCCCGCCGCTGTGCGGGAGGGCCATTCACCCTACACAGGCTCCAATGGCGCGTGGAGCTTCGTGTCCTTGCAGATGATGCCCCCGCGATCACCGATGGTCACGCTGCCGTAGCGTTCAGCATAGGCATCGGGCAGCGGACGTGCGCCCGGTGCCGCGAGCCACAGGCGGAGCAGATGACGCTTCCGTTCCGGTTCCGGCCAATCCACGAAGGCGGTGCGGTCGTGCAGGATCGTGTGGTTGTGGACAAACTGGATGTCTCCTGGACGCAGCTCCATATCCAGACGCAGCGCAGGGTCTTCCGCCAGCGAATCGAACAGGTCCAGCGCGCGCAGGTCATCGTCGGTCAGGCGCGGCGCCTCGGGGAACCGTTGCGAGGACCGGACGTAGTGCGGCGCGTAGATCGCCGACAGATAGCCTTCGTAGTCATTGTAGACGGGCGTGAAGAAGTAGGGCTTCTTGCCCACTGGAACCTCTCCGCGCCGGTCGGTGGGCAGCGGCTGGAACAGGCGGCGGACCAGGTCGGGACGGCGTTGGGCCATCACGTTGTAGACGGTCATGGAACTCGTGAGCGACGACAGCCCCCCTTCCCGCGCCGTCTTCAGGCACAGCAGGCAGACGATGTCACAACTGTCCGTGTGGAAGTTCTGCCGCTCGGTCGTCTGGTAGATGCGGACATTGGGGTCCTTGGACGACAGGCCCATGTCGCGGACATGCCCGAGCAGATGGCCCTTGGCGTTCTGGGACCGCGCGTTGCCGAAATACGTGCCGATCCCCCAATAGGCTGCCGCGCTCCAGGCGACGTCGTGCGATCCGACCGGCAGGCCGCGCAGCAATACGAAGCCGCGCCCGTTCAGGACATCGCCGCGCAGCCGGTCCAGGACGGGGCCGAGCGTGGGGAGGGGGAAGTGGGGGCGGCGGATGTCGGCGAGGTCGCGGCCGGCGATGCCCTGGATCGCGACGTCGATCTCGGCCAGTTCGATGGCGGAGAGAGTATAGACCCATTCCTCGGGCCGTTTCGCGAGATCGGGGCCGAACCAGGCGGATGGCCCCTCGATCAGCGGGCGGGGGATGGCGGGGCGTGTAGCCGCGTCGTTCATGGCGGATGTCTCCCGAGAGCGGTTGTCGGCGGACCAGTCTCCAGAGAGCATGATCCCCGCGAGGGGCTGGTTCAAGACCCGCCCATCAGAGCATCGTGGGCATGCCCACCGCGTCGACATGGCGCCGGACGGACCGGGCGAGGACAGACCGGGCGTTGTGCTGGATGACGCGGTCCCAGGTGCCGCCGTACATCACCTCGAACGGCAGGTCTGCCATCAGTTCCCCGATCCGCAGGACGGTTTCGGTGTCCAGCGGAATGCCGTTCGCGTGGCTCCGCATGAAGCCGACCTGGCGGTCGGGATGGATGCGGAGCGTATCGCCCACCATCAGCACCCCCTGCCCGCTTGCGCCCGGCGCCCAGTGCAGCACGCTCGCGCCGTCGAACTGCCCGCCGCAGCGGATCAGGGTGATCCCGGCCAGGACCTCGACCGCGTTGTCCTCCCAGAACACGACCGCGGAATCGAGGCGTGGGACGAACTTCCTGTCCGCGGCGTGGATGTAGATGGGGACGCTGCCGAAGGCATGGCTCCAGTCCACCATGGCGCCGTAGCCGATCGGGCTCGACAGGGCGATGGCGGCGACGCCTCCCAGGGCATTGACGATGGTCGTCGTGGCATCATCGAGGAAAGGCGGGCAGTCCCACAGGATGTTGCCGTGGGTGGTGCGCAGCAGCAGGGCACGCTGGCCGAAGCCGAAATGGGGTTGGACGCCGACGCCCATCAGCCCCGGCTCCAGCCGGCGGAAGGTAGTAAAATGGGATTGCCGCATTTCCGGCAGGGTGGTCCAGGCCTGCCCGGCCGGGTTCACGCCGAAGCGCGGATCCTGGCACAGGGTGCAGCCCGCCGGCGGCATGTCGGTAACCGGGTAATGCGTCCCGCAGGTCGCGCAGATGAAGGCCGGCACCGCATACTCCGTCAGCTATAGACCGAGACCAGGCGCCGCGACCGCTGGCGCAGCACCAAGGTCCCGATCAGCATCAGATTGACCACATTGGCCAGGACGCCGACGGCGAAGCCCGGCCCATAGGTGCCGAACACATCATACATTGCGCCGGCGATCCAGCCTCCCGCCGCCATGCCGATCGATCCGGGGAACAGGACCAGGGGAATGCGCCATCCGGCCTCGGCCGCGGGGAACAGGTCGCGGATCGCCAGGACATAGCCAGGGATCAGGCCGCCGAAGCCCAGGCCGAAGACCGCCGAGACGGTGAACAGCCCGATCTCATCCTGAGTCACGAGGAACCCCGCCATCGCGATCGCCTGCCCGGCGGAGGCATAGAGGATGGTCGGCAATCCCCCCAGCCGGTCGGACAGCCAGCCCCAGAACTGGCGGGAGACGAAGGCGGAGCCCAGCAGGACCGAGAGCATGATGGCCCCCTGCGTCGCGCCAATCCCCAGGTCGGAGCACATCGCGACCAGATGGGCCTGCGGCATGGACATGGTCACGCAGCACAGGAAGACGGCCGAGGCCAGCATGCTCATGACCAGGCCGGAAGGCAGGCCGAGCGCGGACCGGGCATGGGAGGCGCTGATGTCGGAGGCGGCGGCGGGGGTTTCGGGCGGCTGGCGCAGGAAGATCGCGGCGAGCGGCACGATGATGACCGCCACCACGATACCGAAGACCAGCATGGTGGTGCGCCAGCCGGCGCCGTTGATGCCGAACTGGAACACCGACGGCCAGACCGCGCCGGCCACGTACTGACCCGAGGAAATCAGCGCCACGGCCGACCCGCGCCTGCGGTCGAACCAGCGGGTCACGTAGGTCATCAGCGGGGCGAACATCCCCGCCGCGCCCAGCAGTCCGATCAGCAGCAGGTTGCTGGCGTAGAGCGTGTAGAGGCCTCCGAACGAGGCCAGCACCAGGCCGAGGGCGATCATGCTCCCGCAGCCCATGACGACCAGCCGCGTGCCGATCCGTTCGGCCAGCCAGCCCATGGCGATCCCGCCCAGCCCCGCGCCGAGATAGGTGAGCGAGATCGCCAGCGCGGGGGCGGACCGGGTGGTCGCGAAGTCCTCGGCGATCGGCTTCAGCGCGATGACCGTCACCATGGGCGCGCCATAGGACATGGTCAGGACGATCAGGGCGATCGTCGCGACGACCCAGGACTCCCGGGTCTCGACGGTGTGTGATGGTCTGGTCGCGGTCATGCCCGTCCCTCGATGATAGCACGCCGGCCCGTGGCTTCGCGGATCACCATCGGCAGGATCACCACCAGATTGAGCAGATTGAAACCGACGCCGCCGGCGAAGGCATGGCTGTAACTGCCGAAGTGGTCATACAGGATGCCCGCGGTCCAGCCGCCGCCCGCCATGCCCAGCAGGCCGGCGAACATGATGATGGGGACGCGCCAGCTTGCCTCGGTCACCGGATAGACGGCGCGGGCGGTCAGGATATAGGCCGGGATCAGGCCGGCGTACCCGAGGCCGAAGGCGGCGGAGACGGTGAACAGCCCGATCTCGTTCTGCGTCACCAGAAAGCCCGACATCGCGATAGCCTGGGCGATCGAGCCGAAGAGGATGGTGCGGAGACCGCCGACCTTGTCGGACAGCCAGCCCCAGAACTGGCGCGCGAGGAAGGCGCTGCCCATCAGGACGGACAGCATGACCGCGCCGTGGGTGGCGCCGATCCCGAGGTCTCCGCAGAAGGAGACCAGATGCTGCATCGGCATCGACATCGTCATGCAGCAGCAGAAGATCGCGAAGGACAGCAGGCCCAGCGCCACGTTCGGGCTGAAGCCGGCGACCCGGGTTCCCTTGGGCGGGCCGTGATGCGCGAAGCTGGTGGCCGGGGCCTGGGGCGGCGGCCTCAGGAAAATCCCGGCCAGGGGCACGACAACGACGGCGACCAGGATACCGAACCAGGTCATCGCCTGGCGCCAGCCCCAATACTCGACCGCCAACTGGATCGAGGTCGGCCAGATCACGCCCGCGATGTACTGGCCCGAGGAGATCAACGCGATCGCCGTCCCCCGCCGCCGGTCGAACCACCGGCTGACATAGGTCATGATCGGGGAGAACATGCAGGCGGCGCCGAGCGCGCCCATGAAGACGGCGTGGCCGATGTAGAGTTCGGTGAGGCCGCCCGAGGCCGACAGCGCCGTCCCGCAGGCGATCATCACCGCGCCGAACATGACGATCCAGCGGATGCCGATGCGCTCGGTCAGATAGCCCATCAGGATGCCGCCGCTGCCGGCGCCCAGATAGGCGAGCGAACTGGCGAGCGCGGGCTCGGATCGCTGGGTGCCGAGATCGGCGGCGATCGGTTTCAGGGCGATGGCCGTGATCAGCGGCGCCCCATAGGCGACGGCGAGGATGATCAGCGCGACGATCGCGACAACCCATGACGCCCGCGTTTCAACGCTGGACGTGTCGTGGACGCTGGCGGACATGCGATTGCGGTTCCGGACTCGTTCCCAATGTGACGATAACCCGTCTGGCCGCCAAGCGGTATCGCCCCCGCCGCATGGCAGTGTCTCGGTTGGCGGCATCCCAAACGACAACGGCCATGATGGGATGGACCCCATCATGGCCGTTCACTCCGCATGGAATAAGGGGAGGGAGGCCCCTATCCCACCGAGATCTGCGTCAGGTCGAGGAACCAGCTCTGCACCGGCTGGAAGCCCTTGACCTTCTTCGACATGCTGCGCGGGTTCATGTCATGGACCATGAACAGCCAGGCGGCGTCGTCCACAACGCTTTCGTGCGCCTTGGCCAGGAACTTCGTCTGTTCGGCCGGATCGAATGTGTTCTGCGCCTTGCGGAGGTTGGAACTGGCTTCCTCATTCAGCCAGTGCCCCCAGTTGTAGTTGGTGGGGGAGAAGCTCTCCTTGGCGTAGTACCGGAACATGGCGGCCGGATCGACCCAGGCGAGGCTGATGTTGATCCCGTGTACGCCCCGGCTTTGCGCCGCGCGCGGATCGTTGCGGACCGCGACCAGCATCGTGCCCCATTCGACGACGTCGAACTCGATATCAATGCCGACGGCCTTGCAGTTCTGCTGCATGTACTCGTTCATCGGGATCGGCAGCATCTGCCCCGAGCCTGACGTCGAGATCATGATCTTGGCCTTCACCGGCTTGCCCGGACCGTAGCCCGCTTCCTTCAGCAGCGCCTTGGCCTTCTCCGGATCGTAGGTGTAGCGCTCCTTCGGGGACCCAAAGGCTGGGGCTTCTGTTGTGTAGAGACCCTGGGCCGGACGGGCGATGCCGTTGATTAGTTTCACCAGGCCTTCGCGGTCGATCGCGTAGTTGATCGCGCGCCGGACCCGCACATCGGCGAAGGGGGAGCCTTCGATCGTGTTCAGCACATAGGGATAGGTGTGCGGATAGGACCAGAGCGTGACCTCGAACCCTGCCTGCCGGAGGGAAGGGATCGAGTCGGGGGCCGGCACCTCGATCCAGTCCACCTGCCCGGACCGCAACGCGGCGACTCGGGTGGTCGGTTCCGGCATCGGATAGACGACCAGCTTGTCGAGCTTGGGGATGCGGTCCTTGTCCCAATAGGCCTCGTTGCGGACCATCTCCACATACTGGCCGGCGACGACACGAGTGATCTTGAAGGGCCCCGTACCGATGGGCTTCTTGGAGAACTCGGCCCAGCTCTTGCCCACCGCTTCCCATTGCGTCGGGCTGACCATCAGGACGCGTGTCAGCATGTAGGGGAAGAAGCTGAACGGGAACTTGGTTGTGATGACGATCGTATTGTCATCAAGCTTCTCGAAGGCATCGAGCATCGACACCGCCGCCTTGATGATGGGCGCGGCGGTGGCGTCGTATTGCGGCGACTTCTCGTCGTAGACGCGGCGCAGGTTCCAGATCACCGCGTCGGCGGTGAAATCGGTGCCATCGTGGAACTTCACATCCTTGCGGACGGTGAACAGCCACCGCAGCGGATTCGCCTCGTCGATCTTCCAGGCGCTGAACAAGCCCGGTCGCAGGGCCGCGGGTTGGTCGCGGTTGTTCAGCAGGTCCCAGTTCACCAGGGCGTCGTAGGGCTGGTAGCCGAGGAAACGAAACCCCTCGAACCCATTATTCGGGATGCCATGCGTCGTCGGAATGTCCGACGCCGTCATGGCGATGCGCAACGTGCCCCCGCCGGCGGCCACGGCGGGGGAAGCCGCCGTGGCCGTCGCGGTGGCCGCGGTCGTTGCGATGAAGCCGCGTCTCGAAAGCATGCAGTGACCTCGTTAAACGATATGGACCTTGGTGAAGTCCTGCGACCAGCTCTGTGCCGGCTGGAACCCCGCCACCTTCTTCGACATTGAGCGGGGGTTGAGGTCGTGGACAATGAACAGCCAGGGCGCCTCATCGACGATGATCTCGTGCGCCTTGGCCAGCAGCGCGGTCTGCTCCTTCGGATCGAAGACGGACTGCGCCTTCCGCAGCAGCGCCGTGCATTCCTCGTTCTTCCAGTGCCCCCAATTGTAGTTGGTGGGAGAGAAGCTGTCGGTCGCGTAGTAGCGGAACATCGATGACGGGTCGGTGTAGCTCAGGCTGATGTTGATGCCGTGGACGCCACGCGACTGCGGAGTGGTCGGGCCGTTGCGGACGGCGACCAGCATCGTGCCCCATTCGACGACGTCGAACTCGATGTCGATGCCGACAGCCTTGAAGTTCTGCTGCATGAACTCGTTCATCGGGATCGGCATCATCTGCCCCGATCCGGACGTGGAGATCATGATCTTCGCCTTCACCCGCTTGTCGGGGCCGTAGCCGGCTTCCTTCAGCAGGGCCTTCGCCTTTTCCGGATCGAACTTGTACTTGTTGACCGGCTTGCCGAAGATCGGGTCTTCCACAGGATACAGCCCGGCCGCAGGCTTGGCCGATCCGTTCAGCAACTGCACCAGGCCATCGCGATCGACGGCATAGTTCATCGCCTGCCGCACCCGCACATCAGCGAAGGGCGATCCTTCGAGGCAGTTGAACGCATAGGGATAGGTGTGCGGATAGGGCCAGAGACTGATCTGGAACCCGGCCTTGCGCAGCGAGGGGATGGCGTCGGGCGGCGGCACCTCGATCCAGTCCACCTGGCCCGAGCGCAGCGCGGCCACGCGGGTGGTCGATTCCGGCATCGGATAGACGACCAGCTTTTCCAGCTTGGGAATGCGGGTCTTGTCCCAATAGTCCTCGTTGCGCGACATCTCGGCATACTGGCCGGGCACGACCTTGGTGATCTTGAACGGGCCCGTCCCGGACGGCTTCTTAGCGAATTCGGCCCAGGTCTTGCCCACGGCTTCCCACTGGGTCGGGCTGGCGATCAGCAGACGGGGCAGCAGGTAGGGCAGGAAGCTGAACGGATATTTCGTTGACAGGACGATCGTCTTGTCGTCCGCCTTCTCGAACCCAGCGACCATCGACACGGTCGCCTTGACGATCGGGGACGCGGTCGGATCGAACTGCGGCGCCTTGTCGTCATAGACGCGGCGGAAGTTCCAGATGATCGAATCGGCGGTCATGTCCGATCCGTCATGGAACTTGACGCCCTGGCGCACCGTGCAGACCCAGCGAAGCGGATTGGCCTCATCGATCTGCCAGGCCGAGAACAGGCCCGGCGTGACATCGGCGGTTTCCTGCGGGCGGGTAAAGTCCCAGTTCACCGTTGCGTCGTAGGCCGGATAGCCGAGAAACCGGAACCCCTCGCCCCCGTTGTTCGGAATACCGTGCGTGGTGGGCAGGTCGGACGCCGTCATGCCGATCCGCAGGATTTGCGGCGGCGCGGCCAATGCCTGGTCGGTGACAGCGGGAAGGCTCGCGGCACCTGCCGCGGCCGAAATGAAGCCACGTCGAGACAGCATCGGATCAATCCAATCATCAAGAGGCGGTTGGCGCATTCGGGATCGCTTGCAACGATCCCGAATCGGATTGTGCAAGCGCTATGCCATCGCGGGCTGCTTCGCCGTGACGGACGCATCCGCGATCACCCCGACCATCGTATCGGTATCGACAACATCGCAGAACGTATGCGCCATCGCGGACAATGTCGCGTTCTGCTCCTCATCATTGAAGGTCGCGTTGCCGTCGGCGATGAAGAACACCTTGTAGTTCAGCATCATCGCATCGCGCGCGGTCGACTCGCAGCACACCTGGGTGGCGGTGCCGGTGATGATAAGGGTGTCGATACCCTTATCTTGCAGAATGTCATGCAGATCGGAGGCGCCCGGGGCAAACGCACCGAACCGGCGCTTGCGCACCTTCAGGTCCTCGGGAAGCACATCCAGCCCGGCCCACAGGTCGTGACCGAAGGCGCCGGGCGTGAAGGCATCGATCATCCGCTGGCGGCGCGACGGCGTACAGAAATGGTCGAAATAGGTCGACCATCCCGCGATCGCGACGTCATCGAAGGTGTTCTGGATATAGACCACCAGCCCGCCGGCATCACGCAGAGCCGAACTGATCCGGTTCACGTTGGGCACGATCTCCCGCGCGGTGCCGATCTCGGCGACCTCTCCCGGGGCCATGAAGCCGTTCTGTAAATCGACCACAATATGAGCAGTACGGCTAGGATCTAGGCTATCGAACACCCGCATACTGCCGCGACGCTCGGTAGCGCGCTTGATTACAGAGGGATAGATCGCTGGCTTGTGCATCTACTGCTCCTATTAGTGCATGTTTTTTCATCATGCCGGGACCGGCATCCTCAATATGGTCTATATTTTCACAAAATGCACTTGATATAGTCGCTATCCACTGGACATCCCAAACGGAGGCGCTAAGAATTGGGCATTCATGTTGCGTTGCAGCATGAGCCGACCGCGCAGGGAACAACCCAATGCTCGTCTTCGCCATCAGACGCCTCCTTCAGGCCATACCCATCCTCCTGGGCGTCTCACTCGTCGTGTTCGGACTGGTCCATATCGTGCCAGGCAACCCGATCGACATGCTGATGCCGCCCGAAGCCTCCCCCGAAGTCATCGCCCAGATGAAAGCCGCCTTCGGCTTCGACAAGCCTCTGTATGTCCAATATTTTCTCTGGCTGTTCCGCGCGATGCAGGGCGACTTCGGCCTGTCCGTCTTCAACGCCACACCCGTCATGGGGCAGCTCATGGTGGCGCTGTCGAACACCTTCATCCTGGCCATCCTCGGCGCCAGCCTCGGCTTCGCGCTCGGCATTACCTTCGGCATGACCGCCGCGATGTTCCACGGGAAATGGCCGGACAAGCTCTTCTCCGCCCTCGCGACCTGCGGAGTCTCCCTGCCCCATTACTGGTGCGCGATCGTACTCGTGCTCGCCTTCTCGGTGCTGAATGACTTCCTGCCAGCGCAGGGCATGGGTGACGACTCGCTGCCCCTGTACCAGCGGCTGGAACACCTGGTCCTGCCCGTCATCACCTTGTCGCTGATCCCGATGGGCGTGATCGGCCGCCTGGTGCGGGCAACCGTGCTGGAAATCCTGGGCCAGGACTTCGTCGGAGCCCTCGGCGCCAAGGGCCTGCCCCGCTGGCCCGTCATCCGCCACGTCTGCAAGAACGCCGCCCCGCCCGTGCTCGCGATCATGGGCCTCCAGTTCGGCTACCTCCTCGGCGGCTCGATCCTGGTCGAGACCGTGTTCAACTGGCCCGGCTCCGGCAACCTGCTGAACCTCGCGATCTACCGCCGCGACATACCCGTGCTGCAAGCAACAATCCTCGTGCTCGCCAGCTTCTTCGTGATGCTCAACCTGATGGTGGATATCGCCCAGGCTGCCATCGATCCCCGTATCCGGCGCTGAGGAAACACAAAAATGTCCGAAGCCACCTACGACCTGCCCAGCACCCGAGTCGCCGCCGCGGAACAGCCCGCGGCGCCCACCCCCGGCTACTGGAAATCCGTCGGGCAACGCCTGATCCGCGATCCGGTGACCATGTTCGTCACCTTCGTCCTGCTGGGCATCCTGTTCGTCACCATCGGCGCGCCGCTGGTCACGAACGGAGACCCCTTCACCGGCAGCGTCATGACCCGGCTCAAACCAATCGGCACCCCTGGCCATTGGCTCGGCACCGACGAAACCGGCCGCGATCTGTGGACCCGCATCTGCTACGGCGGGCGCATGTCCTTGCTGGCGGCCATCCTCCCGGTGTCGATCGCCCTGGTGGTCGGTGGTTTCCTTGGGGTCGTCGCCGGCTTCGTCGGCGGCAAGATCGGCAACCTGATCATGCGCGTGATGGACGTGTTCTACGCGTTCCCGTCCATCCTGCTCGCCATCGCCATCTGCGGCATCCTGGGCAACGGCCTGCGCAACGCGATCTTTGCCTTGGCAATCGTTTTCATTCCGCCTTTGGTGCGCGTGTCCGAAACCGTCACCGCCCAGGCCCGCCAGCTTGACTTTGTGGAGGCTGCTCGCGCGTCCGGCACTACCACGATGCAGATCATCCGCCATCATGTCCTGGCGAACGTTCTGGGACCGATCCTGGTCTACGCCACAAGCCTGATCAGCGTGTCGATCATCATCTCGGCGGGCCTGTCCTTCCTGGGCCTGGGCGTCACACCGCCGCAGCCGGAATGGGGCCTGATGCTGAATTCGTTGCGCCAGGCCATCTACGTGCAGCCCTACGTCGCCGCCCTGCCCGGCCTGATGATCTTCCTGACATCGATGTGTTTCAACCTGATGAGCGACGGTTTCCGTAGCGCCATGGATGTGAGGCTGAACAAATGAGCGCCGCCCTCTCTACCCCCGCCTCCACCCCCATCGATCCGCGGGACCGCGGCGGCCCCGCTCAGCCGATGCTGCTGGTCGAGGACCTGCGTAAGCACTTCCCCGTTCGCGGCGGACTGCTGAACCGCCAGGTCGCCACCGTCCAGGCCGTCGACGATGTTTCATTCTCGGTCCGGAAGGGTGAAACCCTTGGCATCGTCGGCGAATCCGGCTGCGGGAAATCCACGACCGCGCGTCTGCTGATGCGCCTGGTGGAACCGGATGCCGGCCTGGTCACCTTCGATGGCGACACCGTCGGCGTGCCGCACGGGATCAGCATCAATGAGATGCGCCGGCAGATGCAGATGGTCTTCCAGGACAGCTACTCGTCGCTGAACCCCCGCATGACCGTGTCGGAGAGCATCGCCTATGCCCCGTATATGCACGGCCTGCCCGCCAGGCAGGCGCATGAGCGCGCCGAAGCCCTGCTCGGACAGGTCGGCCTCAACCCGCGCACCTATGCTCGGCGCTATCCGCATGAGTTGTCGGGCGGTCAGCGCCAGCGCGTGAACATCGCCCGTGCCTTGGCGCTGGAACCCCGCATGGTGATCCTGGATGAAGCGGTCGCCGCGCTCGACAAATCCGTTGAGGCGCAGGTGCTCAATCTGCTGGGCGACCTGAAGGCCCGCTTCAACCTGACCTACCTGTTCATCAGCCACGATCTGAACGTCGTCGAGTATATCAGCGACCGTGTGTTGGTCATGTATCTAGGCCGCGTCGTCGAAACCGGCCCGGTCGAGTCGATCTACAGCCACCCGCGGCACCCGTATACACGGGCGTTGTTCGCCTCCAAGCCGACGCTTGACCCCGATCGACGCACGACCGAGATGCCGCTGACCGGCGATCCGCCGAACCCGATCAACCCGCCGTCCGGCTGCCGTTTCCGCACCCGCTGCGCCTTCGCACAAGCGATCTGCGCCGAGAAGGTGCCTCCTCTGGAAGCACCGCTCTACGGCGAAGGGATCGGCGACTCGCCGCACCTTGTTGCCTGCCATTTGCCCGAGGCTCAGGCCGCGATGGGAGTTCACCATGCTTGACGCGACAGTGACCGAGGACGCACTGCGGGTCGAAGACCTCACGGTCCGGTTCGTCCGGCGCAACACCGATGTCGCGGCTGTGAATGGCTGCGCCTTCTCCCTGAAGCCGGGCGAAACGCTGACCATTCTGGGCGAGTCCGGATCAGGCAAGAGCGTTACGCTGAAGGCGATGATGGGTTTGCTGCCTGACTATTCCCGCATCTCCGGCAAGGTGATGCTGAATGGGGAGGACATCCTATCGATGCCGCGTGCCGCGCAGGCAAAACTGCGCGGCCGGGCGATTTCGATGATATTTCAGGAACCGATGTCGGCATTGGATCCTGTGTATACGATCGGGCATCAGATCAGGGAGACGATCATCCAGCATGAAGGCGTCGACAAGGCGACCGCGTGGAAGCGATCGCTGGAACTGCTGGAACAGGTTCGTATCCCGTCCGCCGAACGCCGGTTGAAGAACTTTCCGCATGAAATGTCCGGCGGCATGCGGCAGCGCGCCATGATTGCCCTCGCGCTTGCCTGCCGCCCGAACGTTCTGCTGGCGGACGAACCAACAACGGCGTTGGATGTCACAGTCCAGATCCAGATCCTTCTTCTGCTGCGGCAGTTGCAGGAGGAACTGGGCATGGCCATCGTCTTCGTGACGCACGACGTCGGCGTGGCTGCCGAAATCTCCGATCGGATTGCGGTGATGTATGCTGGCCGCTTCGTGGAGACCGGCACGACGCGTGAGATCATGCGCGATGCCCGCCATCCGTATACACAAGGCCTGCTGTCATCGACCGTCCATGGCGGGCTGCGTGGCAAGGTGCTGGAGACGATTCCCGGCACGCCGCCCAACCTGGCCAGCCTCCCGCCTGGCTGCGCCTTCGCCCCTCGCTGCCGTTACGCGATGGATCGTTGCTCCGAGGGCGAAATCCCCGTCGTAACGCGTGAAAGCGGAGCCATGGCGCGATGCGTCAAGGCCGCGATGCTGGAAACCACCTGATCACTGTTCGGAGCCTCCCCATGCCCCCGCTCACCAAGGAAGAGTTTGACACGCTGGCGGCGCAAACCGGACTGCCGTTGTCCGACGCGCAAAAGGCGACGTTGTTCGCCGTCTATCCCACCCTCCAATCGCTGATCGCCCGCGCCGCCGCGCCGATGCCGCGTGAGGCGGAACCGTCTCTGACCTTTACGGCGGAGATACGCTGATGGCCGACTTCCTTACGATCGCCGAAGCGTCGAAGCTGATCGCGGCGCGCAAGCTCTCACCGGTGGAGTTGACGAAGACCTGTCTGGAACGGGTCGGCGCGATGGACCCCATCGTGAACGCCTTCCTGCTTGTGACGGAAGAACGTGCGCTCGCGGATGCCCGGGCGGCGGAAGCACGGGCAATGGCCGGCGCATCGAAGGGCCCGCTGGACGGCATCCCGATCGCACACAAGGATATCTACAACACGGCCGGCATCCGGACGACCGGGCACTCCAAGCTGCTGGAACACAACGTTCCCGATTTCAACAGCAAGGTTGTCGAGAAGTGGGACGCCGCCGGCAGCGTCATGATGGGAAAGCTCGCGACTCATGAGTTCGCGATGGGCGGGCCATCATTCGATCTACCCTGGCCACCCGCGCGCAATCCGTGGAACCCCCTGCATTTCACAGCCGGATCGTCCTCCGGAACCGGCGCGGCCGTTGCGGCTGGAATGATCCTTGGCGGCACGGGCTCTGATACCGGCGGGTCGATCCGCGGTCCGTCTGCCCTGTGCGGAATCGCAGGCATCAAGCCGACCTATGGCCTGTGCAGCCGGTCCGGCGTGCTACCGCTGTCATTCACGATGGACCACACCGGCCCCATGGCCTGGACGGTCGAGGATTGCGCGCTGCTGCTGCAAGCCATGGCCGGCTATGACCCCGCAGACCCGGCCAGCGCCGACCGCCCGGTTCCCGACTTTACAGCGGGGCTCACGAAGGATGTGAAGGGCCTGCGTATCGGCGTCGTGCGCCACTTCTTCGAGACCGATCATCCGGTCAGTCCCGCAACCAAGAGCGGCATCGACCATGCCCTGAGCGTGTTCGAGCATCTCGGCGCTGAAGTGCGGGAGGTGACCCTGTCGCCGATGGTCGAGTACCATGCAGTCGGCTCCATCATCCTGAACACCGAAGCCTACTCCGTCCACGAACCCTGGCTGAAGGAGCACTTCAACGATTACGGCGAATTGTTCCGCGACCGTGTTGCCCTGGGAGCCTTCATTCGCGCGCCGGAATACGTGCAGGCAATCCGCCGCCGTCGGATGCTGATCCAGGAGTTGAAAGACGCGATGGCTGACCTCGACATCCTCGTGTCAGCCTCACAGCCAGGCGAAGCGCCGGTGATCACGGAAGTTCCCAAATGGGGCAACCTAGAGAAACCGTCCCTGACGATGCCGTTCAACGTCACCGGCTATCCGGCCATGAGCGTCTGCACCGGCTATGGCGTCGGCGGACTACCGGTCTGCATGCAGTTGATCGCGAAACCATTTGCTGAGCCTACGCTGTTCCGTGCCGGCCATGCGTATGAGACGGCCACGGACTGGCGGGCAAAGCGCCCCGCAATGGCGGCCTGAAGGAGGAAACCGTAGACATGACTACCGACCTTCACTTCATGACGATCGCCGAGGCATCGGGCCTGATACAAGCAGGCAAGTTGTCGCCGGTCGAACTCACCAAGGCATTCCTCGGACGTATCGAGGCACTGGACAACCAACTCGACTCCTACCTCATGGTCCTGGGCGAGCAAGCGCTGGCCGACGCAAAAACCGCGGAAGCTGAGATCGCCGCTGGGAACTGGAAGGGTCCGCTGCACGGTATCCCAATTGGGCTGAAGGACATCTACAATACCGCCGGAGTCCGCACGACCGGCCATTCCGCCCTGTTCAAGGACCACGTCCCGACCGAGGATGCCGTCACCGTCGCACGCCTGCGCGCCGCAGGTGCGGTCGTCCTCGGCAAACTCTCAACCTGGGAGTTCGCGATCGGCGGTGCGTCCTTCGATCTTCCGTGGCCGCCGGCACGCAATCCATGGAACCCCAAGCACGAACCTGGCGGTTCGTCATCCGGGTCCGGCGCCGCTGTCGCCGCGGGCCTGGCGATGGCCGCCATGGGCACCGACACCGGCGGTTCGATCCGTGGGCCCGCGTCGTGGTGTGGTATCGCCGGACACAAGCCAACCTATGGCTATCTCAGCCGCCGCGGCATTCTCCCGCTCTCGTTCTCATTGGATCACGCCGGTCCGATGTGCTGGACCAGCGAAGACTGCGCACTGATGATGCAGGTGCTGGCAGGACACGATCCGCTGGACGCCGGCAGCGCGGACGTTATGATCCCGGACTTCGCTGCCGCACTTGGCAGCGATCTGAAGGGGATGAAGATTGCTGTCCCGCGCAACTTCTTCGAAGCCGACGTAACCTGCGAACCGGAAATCCTCGCGGCCTTCAATGCTTCCATGGAAGTCTTCAAGTCCCTGGGCGCAACGGTCACCGACATCACGCTGCCGTCCCTTGGCCTTTTCACCGACGTCAATTCCCTGATCACCGCCGCGGAGGCCTATGCCATTCATGGCGACTGGCTGCGCAAGTCTCCAGAACTGTACGGCGAACGAGGCCGTCTGCGCATGATGGCCGGCGCCTTCGTTTCCGCCGATACCTTCATCAACGCGCAACGGGAGCGCGCTCGGCTTGTCTCCATCGTCGCCGAGGCCATGAAGACAGCTGATCTTTTGATGATGCCGACACGCCAGATGGTCGCCCCGATCCTCGGTGGCTATGACTCGTCGACAGGCCCCTCATTGACCCGGCCATTCAACATGACTGGCTATCCCGCTCTGTCCGTTTGCAACGGGTTCAATAGCGCGGGGCTTCCGATCTCGTTGCAGATTGCCGGACGACCGTTCGAAGACCATATCGTCCTGAAGGCTGGCGATGCTTACGAAAAGGCCACTGCCTACCGCAAGGTTCGGCCTACCTTGACCACCCCGCTCGCCGCTGCGGCGAACTGAAGGAGCATAGAGAATGTCAGAAATCACGTTCGAAGCCCGCGTCAAAGCGACGGGCCTAACACCGAAACCCGAGGACATGCCAAAGCTCGAAGCGCTTGTGCTGGACATGGATCGTGCGGCGGCCCTGGTCCGCGGCCCGCGGTCCTACGCCGAGGAACCCCTCAGCGCGTTCCGCTTGCCGACGCCTTGAGCCTGGAGAACCCGCCCGCGGAAACAGGCCCACGGGCGGGTCCTTCTTCAGGCTGCCGATACGATCTGCTTGTCACGAATGAAGTCATTCAAGGACCGTCCACCCAGCTTCGGTCCATGCGCGTGAAGGTGGCATGAAGCCAGGCCGCCGCCCTCCACCGGCACTTTCGGCGGTACTTCCTTCGAGCAAATATCCATCACAAACGGGCAGCGAGTCCGAAACCGGCAGCCGCTTGGCGGTGACATCGGACTGGGCAGGTCCCCACCCAGGATAATACGGTTAACTCTGCGCTGCCGTTCTGGGTCCGGAAAAGGAACAGCTGATATCAAGGCCGCAGTATAGGGATGTGCTGGCTGATCGTAGACCCTGCCACTGGGTCCGGTTTCAACAATCTCCCCCAGATACATGACCGCCACACGTGGGCTCATGAGCCGCACGACCGAAAGGTCATGCGCCACAAGCAGAAACGCCGTACCTGAATCTTCCTGAATTTTCTTGAGCAGATTCATAATCTGGCTCTGTGTGGAGACATCGAGCGCGCTTACAGGCTCGTCGAGAACCACAAGTTCCGGGTGCAACATCATGGCCCGCGCGATCGCGATGCGCTGTCGCTGCCCTCCCGAGAACTCATGCGGATATCGTGCCGCATAGCCCGCATGCAGCCCAACCGATTCAAGCATGCGCCCGATCATGGCCTTGCGCTCATCCTTCGGGATGTCCGCATGGATGATCAACGGCTCCTCGAGCAACTGCGCGATCGTCATAGACGGGTTCAGCGACGAATACGGATCCTGGAACACCATCTGCATACGACGTCGCAAAGCGCGCAACTCGGACCGCGTAGCGCCTGCGACATCGGTCTCACCGAGGCGCACCGTCCCGGACGCAACATCGATCAGCCGCAGGATCGCAAGGCCCGCGGTCGACTTTCCACTGCCGGATTCACCCACAAGACCAAGCGTCTCTCCGGCGCCAATCTCCAGGGACACATCGTTGACAGCATGCAACTTGCGGCGCTTGCCCAGGAAGCCCGTGCTCCCGACATCATAGCTGACGTGCAGATTCTCCACACGCAGGCAGGGTTTGTTGCTCATGCGGTCACCATTGCCCGTCCGAGTGTCGACTGGAGTTCCGCGGCCCGGGCGCATCGCACTAGGCCGCCGCCGATTGGCTCCAACGGTATGGCCGCCGTCGTGCAGGTCCCTTCCTCTCTGTAGATACACCGAGGATTGAACCGACAACCACTGGGCCATGAATGGGCCTGTGCCACGGTGCCCGGAATGGCGATCGGATCGTGCCCGCGTTCCAACGCGACCTGCGGCATGGCCCCAAGCAGACCAGAGGTGTAGGGATGTCTCGGTGCTCCGAACAGGTTGTCGACGTCGGCCGACTCAACCACCTGCGCGCCATACATCACGACGACATGTCGAGCGATGTCGGCAACCACGCCAAGGTCGTGCGTAATGAACAAGACCGACATGCCCGAGTCACGTTGCAGTTCCCGAAGCAACTCCAGGATGCGCGCCTGAATGGTGACGTCCAGCGCCGTCGTCGGCTCATCTGCAATCAACAGCTTCGGATCGCAGGCGATCGACATCGCTATCATCACACGCTGCCTCATCCCGCCCGAAAACTGATGCGGATACTCAGCCGCTCGGCTTGCCGCGGAGGCGATATGGACGCGATCCAAGGCTTCCACCGCCCGCTTCCAGGCATCCGCGCGCGACAGGCCCCGATGACGCCGTACGACCTCCGCGATCTGCTCACCCACGGTGTAGGCCGGGTTCAAGCTACTCATTGGTTCCTGAAAGATGAAACCAATCGCGTCTCCACGGATGCGGTTGAGCTGACGATTTCCCATCCCAACCAGTTCCTGGCCGTCGAAGCGAACGCTGCCGGATTTGATTCGTCCCCCCTTCGGCTGCACCAATCCGACCGCGGCCTGCATGGTGACGCTCTTGCCGGAACCGGATTCACCGACGACACAGACGATATCGTTACGTCCGACGTTAAACGAGACCTTGTCGACCACGGTCAGCCAACCATGCGGCGACGGAAACTGAACGGACAGGTCTCGGACTTCAAGAAGTGGTGTATCGTTTTCCACGGATCAGTCCCCCGAACGGCGCATGCGGCCTACGGAATCACGGATGCCGTCGCCAATCAGGTTGAAGCAAAGCACCGTCACCGAAATGACGACACCGGCGGCAATCGTGGGCACTGGTGACTCGGCCATGTAGGGAAAGGCTGTTCCCAGCATGGCACCCCAGGAAGCCTCGGGTGGCTGTGTGCCGAGGCCGAGGAAGCTCAGCCCTGCCTCAGCCAGCAGCGCCTGGCCCATCAGCACGGTCGCCTGCACCACAAGAGGGCCGGTCACGTTCGGCAATACATGGCGCAGGATGATACGGGTGTCGCTACATCCTGTGGCACGGGCCGCTCGAACATAAACTTCTTCTCGAACACTCAGCGTACTGCCGCGGACCACCCGCATGATACGCGGTGCGTATACGAGCCCGATTGCTGTCATGGCGTTTGTCAGGCTTGGCCCCATGAGGCCGACAATGACCACTGCCAAGATCAGAGCCGGAAAGCTCATTAGGGCATCATTGCAGCGGGAAATGATCGTATCCACCCAACCGCCGACATAGCCTGCAATGAGACCAAGGGGCATGCCTATCACGAGGGCGATCGCGACAGCTTGCGCACTCGCTACCAGCGACAAGCGAGACGCAAAGATCAATCGGCTTGCGACATCACGGCCCAGATCGTCCGACCCGAACCAATACATCGCGCTCGGCGGTTTCAGAATGGCCCGCAATGAACTCCGTGCCGGATCATGCGGCGCGATATAGGGCGCGAAGATCGCGATCAAAACGATAGCCAGCAGAATGATCGCCGCGACCATCGCGGTCCGGTTGCGGCAGAACCGCTGGATGAAGGTGCTCGTTGGCGGAAGCGCAACCGCTGGAGCGTTGATTATCGTGGCACTCATCCCGCGCGCACCTTCGGATCAAAATAGCCGTATGACATGTCGACGATCAGGTTGATCAGAAGCACGATCACCGCCGTCGTGAGCGCGACGCCAAGCAGCACCGGCAGGTCTCTCAGAAACACGGCTCGTACCGCCAACGAGCCGACACCGTTCATCGCGAAGATCTGCTCCACAATCACGGTGCCGCCTAGTAGCCGCCTGATCTGCAAGCCCAGAACCGTAACTACTGGAATGGCCGCGTTCTTGAGCCCATGCTTGATGATGATAGACGCCGTCGAAAGACCCTTGGCACGTGCTGTCTGTATATAGTCACGTGACAATACATCTATCATGGCACCCCGTACCTGCCGAGCGAGCTCGGCGGCGACACCGAGACCGAGAGTGATGGAGGGTAGGATAAGGCGTAGCGCCCATTCCACGGGGTCTTCGGCGAACGGAATGTACCCCGTCGCGGGAAGCCATCCAAGATGCAGCGCCACGATTAGGACGAGCAGCAAGCCGATGAAGAATTCGGGTGCGGCAATGCCCAGTGATGTGCCGAAGATCGTGACGCGATCAAGCCAGGAACCGCGCTTGGTTGCCGCGAATACGCCCAACGGTACGGCGATCAGCAGACCGATCAACGTGGCGCCCGCGGTGAGAGACAGCGTCGTCGGCATGCGGTCAAAAATCAGCTCGGTAACCGGCCTGCCACTGGTAAATGACGTTCCGAGTTCTCCATGCAGCACATTGACCAGCCAGGTCCAGAACTGCACCAAAAAGGGCTGATCCAAACCCAGACGACGCCGCGCATCTTCGATCGCCGCATCACTGGCATTTTCACCCGCAACGACCGATGCGGGATCACCAGGCGTGATGTGGATCAGCAGGAACGTGATCAATCCGACCAATAGCAGCATGGGGACGGTAGAGATCGCCCTTTTGCCGAGATATCGTAGCGCATTCATGACGGCTTCGATCCTGAAGAGAGGGTCATTTGCACTTGGCTCCGACTTTCGTGTCGTTGATCCGATCATTTCCGGTAGGCAGATACGCGGGGAGGTTGATGATGCAACCCGGGCGGTAGGCATAGACAGAAGACCGAGTCATCAACGAGATATGCGATGCCTGTTCGGTTGTGACGCGGGCCAACTTGTGCAGGACACCCAGCCGGCGAGGGTCGGCCGGGTCCATCGCGCGCGCTTCGCCGATCAGCGTATCGATCTCCGGCACCGCGGCTCCCCACGGAAGAGCCGTGCTACCGGAAGTCTCCTGGAACGTCTGCAACGGGTCGGGCCGGCCGCCCCATCGGACCATCAGGATGTCGCCTCGCATCGGAGGACGACGAAAGGTATAGAACTGCGACACATCAATAATGTCGAATTTGATACGAATTCCGACTTCGCCCAGCATGGACTGGACGGCTTCGCCGATCTGCTTGTACTCGTTCGTATTCAACAGCAACCAATTGATATCGACACCGTTCGGATAACCAGCTTCCGAGAGCAATGCCCTGGCCTTGGCCTGATCGAACGGATACCTGCTCTCCAGTTCCTTCACATAGGCGGGCGAAGAGCTGGCAAAGAACTGCACAGTTGGCTGGCTGGCACCAAAGCCCAAAGCATCAGAGAGTGCCTGACGATCAATGGCGTGCATCATCGCCTGCCGGACTTTCAACTTACCGACATTGCCGCGGGAGAAATTCGCCTGAACCTCCCACGTGCTGTTCTTCTCGTTGATCTGAACTGTGAATCCCGCTGTCTTAGCCTCGTTGATCTGGCGTCCCTCGATCAGTGCCAAGTTCGCCTGCCCCGAACGGACGGCGTTCAGACGTGCCCGTGAATCCGGAACGAAATGATGTTCGAACGCCGCGGGCCGCCCAGCGATCCCACCCCAGTAGTCGTCGTTGCGGATCGTAAAGGTCCGAACGTTGGACTCAAAGGTGCGAACGCGATAGGGACCGGTTCCGATCGGCTTGACGGTCGCGCCGAACGCGTTGTCACCGAAAGCCGCTGGGCTGATCATCATCCCAGCCTGGAAGCCCAGTAGATACGGCATCTGACCGCTGGGCGCCTTCAACCGCAGGCGGACGATGTCATCACCCTCGGTTTCGATCGAAGCGATCTGCGATAAGGTTTCAAGCGTCGCCGCACCCGCCTTACTGCCGATGGAAATTGAGCGTTCAAAATTCTTGACCACCACGCCGGCATTGAACTTGGTACCATCGTGGAAGGTTACGTTAGGGCGTAGCTTCATGGTGAAGACGGTCAGGTCGGCGTTGTACTCCCAAGACTGTGCCAGTCCTGGGATAGGATTGCCGACGGCGTCCAGCAGAATAAGCGGGTCATAGACCGCCATCAGGACACCTTGGGCAAAGCTGCTGTTATTCTGCGGCTCCTGCGGGTCCATCGTCTGGTTGCCGATCGCATCGAAATAGATCAGCGTCGCGTTCGGGTTAGCCTCGGGTTCCGCGGCGATGGCGGAGGCAGTGACCATCGACAGGCCAAGCAGCCCGGCGGCGCCATATCTTATGATTTTATTTTTCATGCGCTGACTCCCCATCGAACCCGATCATTTGCAGTTCGCGGCGATACGGACGTCGTTGATTCGATCATTGCCTGTCGGCAGATAGGGCGGGAGTCCGCTGATGCAGCCTGCCTTGTAAGCGTAGACGTTGGAGCGGGTCATGATCCCAAAATGCGAGGCCTGCTCGGTGGTCAGGCGCGCCAGGTCATGAACGACCGCCAGGCGCTTGGGATCGGCAGGGTCCATCCGACGCGCCTTCTCGATCAACGCATCGATCTCAGGCACGGCCGCACCACCGGCAGCAACCGACCCGCCGGTGCCGGTCACTTCCCAGAAGGACTGCAATGGATCGGACCGCCCGCCCCACCGGGCCATCATGATGTCGCCACGGGTCGGAGGCCGCCGGAACTGCACGAACTGCGCGATGTCGACGACATCGAACTTGATGCGGATTCCAACCTCACCCAGCATCGCCTGCAGCGCTTCGCCCAACTGCTTGTACTCGGTTGTATTCAACAGCAACCAGGTGATGTCAACGCCGTTCGGATACCCGGCCTCCTTCAACAAGGCCTTCGCCTTGGCCTGGTCGAACGGATAGCGCTTTTCAAGTTCCGGCAGATAGGCTGGTGAGTTCGAGGAGAACAACTGCACCGTCGGCTTGCTGACGCCAAACCCCAAAGCATCCGAAACAGCAGCACGGTCGATGGCATGCATGAACGCCTGCCGCACCTTCTGGTTGCCAGTCGTCTCACGCTTTGTATTGACGTAGATGTCCCAGGTGCTGTCCTTCTCATTGGCTTGGACCGCGAACCCGGCGCCCTTGGCCTCCGCGATCTGCCTCGGATCGATCAACGCCAGGTTTGCCTGACCCGACCGCAGGGCGTTCAAGCGGGCGCGACCATCCGCAATGAAGGTGTGCTCGATCGTAGCGGGGCGGCCCGCGGCACCACCCCAATAGCCATCGAAGCGATCCATCACGGTACGGACCGTCGATTCAAACGAGCGGACCTTGAATGGTCCCGTGCCGATGGGCTTCAACGTCGCGCCGAACGCATCGCCCGTCAGGGCCGCCGGACTCACCATCATGCCGGCCTGTCCGCCCAGCAGGAACGGCATCTGTCCATTCGGCTGCTTGAGCTTCAGGTACACGACATCGTCACCCCGCGCCTCGAAACTCGCGATCTGATTCATCGCTTCCGCGGATGCCGCGCCGGCGCGCGTGCCCAGCTGGGTGATATAGGCAAAGTTGTGGATCACGGCAGCGGCGTTGAACTTCGTTCCATCATGGAACAAAACATTCGGCCGCAACTTGAATGTCATTTCGGTAAGGTCGGCGTTGTACGTCCAGGACTCAGCCAGTCCAGGGGATGGTTGCCCCTTGGGATCAAGATAAACTAGCGAGTCGAAGATCGCCATGATCGGCCCCTGCGCGAAGCTGCTGTTGTTCTGCGGCTCCCGCGGGTCGAGCGTCTGATTACTCACCGCATCGTAATAAATCAGCGTCGCATTCATGTTGCTCGGCGGATCGGCGGCGATGGCTGGGCCAACGACCGAAAGGCAAAGGGCCGCGCAGCCGCCCATAAGAAGGCTTTTAAGAGTCTTCATGTTGATGACCTTTCGGTTCGCTTGCAGCGGTACGCTTATTTGCAGCCGGTGGACACCTGGACATCGTTGAACCGGTCATCGCCCGACGGCAGATACGGTTCCAGGTTCAGGATGCATCCAGGCTTGTAGGCATAGACGTTGGATCGCGTGACCATCGGCATGGTTGCAACCGATGCCGAAATCT
Organism: Acetobacteraceae bacterium; assembly: GCA_947476855.1. Next base: position 6,529 of record CANJSR010000006.1, on the reverse strand, counting down.
CCCGAGCCAGATCCTGCATCACGCCGGCTCTCCGGGGATCAGCGGCCGCCATGGCACGTGCCTGCGAGAGCAGCTCGTCAATGCGCGGACTGGCGACACCACCGGGCGCGTAGGAACCACCCGAGCCAACGATCTCGTGCACCGTCTGGATCGGATCGCTGCGGCCGCCGTAACGACCCATCAGGATGTCGCCTCGGGTTGGCGGGCGATAGAACTGCGTGAACTGCGAGACGTCGACAACATCGAACTTCATGCGGATGCCGACCTCGGCGAAGTTGGCCTGCAACGCCTCACCCATCTGACGATACTCGCTGTTGTTCAGCAGCAGATCGGTCAGTTCGAAACCATCCTTGTAGCCCGCTTCGGCCAGCAGAGCCTTTGCCTTCTTCGGGTCGTACGGATAGGCGTTCTCGAGTTCCTTCACGTAGAACGGCGAACGGATCGACCACATCTGCCAGGTCGCGCGCGCGCTGCCATTCGTCAGGGCTTCGGCGATGCCCTCACGGTCGATCGCGTGCATCATCGCCTGGCGGACTCGCAAATCGCCCAGCGGCCCCTTCTTCAGGTTGGGGTAGATCAGCCACAGCGCGTTCTTCTCGACCAACTGGATGTGCAGGCCCGCGTTCTTCGCTTCCGGGATCTGGCGAGGATCGATCAGGGCGATATTGGCCTGCCCGGAACGCAAGGCATTCAGCCGAGCGCGACCGTCAGGCACGTAGTGGTGCTCGAAGCCGGCGGCGCGGTTCTTGGTGCCGCCCCAGTATTGATCGAACCGGGTTGTAATCGTCTTGACGTTGGCATCGAAGGTCTTGAGCTTGAAGGGACCCGCGCCGACCGGTTGCAGCGTCGCGCCGATCACGCCTTCCTTCAGGACCGCCGGGCTCACCATCATGCCGGCGTTGGCGCCCAGCCAGAACTCGATCTGACCGCTCGGGCGCTTCAGCTTGATCCGGACAATGTCCTCACCCTGGTACTCGACCGAGTCGATCAATTTGAACGTCTCAATAACAGTCGTACCCGCTCGGCTTCCCAATGCGGACATACGATCGAAGTTACGCTTCACCGCCTCGGCGTTGAACGGGGTGCCGTCATGGAACGTGATGCCACGGCGCAGCTTCAGCGTAAGCTCCGTCAGTTCGGCGTTGCGGGTCCATGACTCGGCAAGGCCCGGACCCGGATTGCCGGAATCGTCCAGCCGAATGAGCGGTTCATAAATCGCCAAAAGGGCTTCGTGCGAATAGGAGCTGTTGTTCTGTGGCTCAATCGGGTCGAGCGTCTCGTTCCCAGCCATATCATAATAAATAAGGGTGGCGTTCGTATTTGGTTCCGCGGCCGATGCCGGCAAAGCGGCCAGGAATGCCAGGGAAAGGAGCCATCGCTTAAGACGCATGTACCTGTGTTTCCGCCATTGGGCAGACAACAGGCACAACGCGGCGGACGAACGACGTTACTCACCCTCGGATTGCTTTCCGAGGTTGGACGACCTTCTTCCCGACGGTGTGCCCTTGCCGAGCCTGTTTCTGTTGGGCCCAGCATGCCGTCCCGTCGTCGTCCTGTCCATCACGCGACGCGTGTAAGCGCCAGCTCAAACGCCCGCGACCAGGCCAGGGGGTCACACGTCAGACATCGACTTCCTCGACAGTCCGAGCGCGGTCCTGGATGAACTGGAACCGCAGCTCGGGCTTTCGGCCCATCAGGCTCTCCACCATGTCGCTGGTGGCGGTGCGATCCTCGGGCGGGGTCAGCACTTTCAGCAGGGTCCGCCGAGCAGGGTCCATCGTGGTTTCCTTCAACTGCATGGGCGGCATTTCGCCCAGGCCCTTGAAGCGGCTCACCTCCACCTTGGCGCTGCCCTTGAATTCGGTCTTCATCTTCCGTTCGCGATCCGCGTCGTTCATCGCGTAGACGGACTTCGCGCCCTGGGTCAGCCGATACAGCGGCGGCTGTGCGAGATACAGATGCCCATACCGAACCAGATCAGGCAGTTCACGATAGAAGAAGGTCATCAGCAAGGACGCGATGTGGGCGCCGTCGACATCGGCGTCCGTCATGATGATCACGCGTCCATAACGAAGACGAGCGCGGTCGAAGCGGTCACCGATGCCGCAGCCCAGCGCTTCGATCAGGTCCTTCAGTTCCTGGTTCTGCCGCAACTTGTCGGCTGACGCGCTGGCGACGTTCAGGATTTTCCCACGCAGCGGCAGCACCGCCTGGGTTTCGCGATTGCGGGCCTGCTTGGCCGATCCACCGGCCGAGTCGCCCTCCACCAGGAAAATCTCGGTCTCGGCGGCGTTTTCCCGCGTGCAGTCGGTCAGCTTCCCGGGCAGACGCAGGCGGCGGGTGGCGGATTTGCGCGGCGTGTCCTTGGCTTCCTTGCGGCGAATGCGCTCCTCGGCGCGTTCGATCACATAGGTCAGCAGGTTGTCGGCCTGGTTCGGATCGCCGGCGAGGAAGTGATCGAACCGATCGCGCAGGGCGGTCTCGGTCAGCCGAGCGGCCTCGGGGCTGGTGAGTTTTTCCTTTGTCTGGCCCTGGAACTGCGGTTCCCGGATGAACAGCGACAGCTTGGCCGCGATCGGGTCCAGCACGTCATCGGCGGTGACCTGTGCGGCCCGCCGGTTGCCGCGTTGCTCGCCCCAGGCGCGCAGGCCCTTCAGCAGGGCCGAACGGAAGCCGGTTTCATGCGTGCCGCCCTGCGCGGTGGGGACGGTGTTGCAGTAGGAATGGAGGAACCCCTCCCCTTCCTCCCGCCAGACCACGGCCCATTCCAGCCGGCCACTGGCTTCACCTGGCAGATCGGCCTCTCCGGCCCAGATTTGTGGCAGGACGCGGGGCGAGTCGCCGAGATCGGCTTCCAGGCTGTCGCGCAGGCCGCCGGGGAAATGCAGCACGGCCTCGGCTGGGGTTTCGTCCTTGCCCAGCAGCAGCACGGGCGCGCAGGACCAGCGGATTTCGACGCCGCGAAACAGATAGGCCTTGGAGCGGCACAGCCGATACAGCCGCGACGGCACGAACCGCAGCGGCCCGAAGATCGACGGGTCCGGGTGGAAGCGGATCGTCGTGCCGCGCCGGTTATGCACCGGGCCGGCGTTCACCAGCTTGGTCGTGGGCTTGCCCAGCGCGTAGCTCTGCTTCCAAAGAATACGGTCGCGGGCGACCTCGACCTCCATCACATCCGACAGCGCGTTGACGACCGAGCTTCCGACGCCGTGCAACCCGCCCGAGGTGTTGTAGGCCTTGCCGCCGAACTTCCCGCCCGAGTGCAGCGTGGTCAGGATCACTTCCAGCGCGCTCAGGTTCTTGAACTTAGGGTGCGGATCGACCGGGATGCCGCGGCCGTTGTCGCGGATGGTCAAATAGTTGCCGATCTCCAGATGGAACTCGATGAAGCTGGCATGGCCGGCCACCGCCTCATCCATCGCGTTGTCCAGGACCTCGGCGGCCAGATGGTGCAGCGCGGCTTCGTCGGTGCCGCCGATATACATGCCAGGCCGGCGGCGAACGGGTTCGAGCCCCTCCAGGACCTCGATGTCCTTGGCGGAGTAGTCGGTATCGGTCACGACGGGCGGGGTTGCCCGCCGCTTCGACGCGTCGCCCTTGGCTGCCTCCGCCTTGTTCGCGTCAGGCTTGCCAGCTCGCGGTTTGTCACCGCCCTGGCTGAACAGATCGTTCATGCTGTGTTCCCGCTTCTCGACCGCACCCTACATGGACGGGGGGAGTCCGGGCAATCGTTCTGACGCGCATCAGGCTGGCGGGACCATGCCGTCCGCGACCGCCCGCATGAAGGCGTCGATCGCCTCGAGCACGGCCTCGGCCTCCTGCTCGGTGTATTTCTCGGCCGGCAGCAGCGTCGGCGCGTGCCAGGATCGGCGCAGGGTGCGCAGCGCCTGCCGGATGTCCGGGGATACATCGCCGCGGCGGTCCACGGAGGCGGTCAGGCGCGCCCAATCGGTCATCGCCGTGGCGATCACGCCGCCGGCGATCGCGCCCAGCCCCGCCCGCACCACATGCATACCATGGTACACGGCCGCGCTGGGGCGCCGCAGCATGAGGCAGCGTTGCGCCTCCTGGCTATGGTAGGCGGCCTGGGGGAAATGATCCTCGATCGCCCATTCCGGTTCGGCGTCTTCGACGTCCGGCCAGGCCAAGGCGGCGGCGGATACCCTGATATCGGCGAGTTCCTCGCTCAACCGCTGTTCGAGCGCGTCAAGTGCCCGCAGTCGTTCGGCCTCGGGTGGAGCGGTCCGGTTGCCCCGACGCAGCAGCGCGCGCAGGGCGGCCGCGGTGGCGCGGGCATCCAGCACCCGTAGCGCGACCGGCAAGCCACCGAGGCAGCCGACCGTGTCCGGCCAGGCCTGATCCGGGGCGCGCGCGTCCTTCAGCATCAGGCACGCCTGGGCATAGGCCCGGGCCTTGGCGAGCAGGCTGTCGGCCTCGGGCGGCAGTTCCGGCCAGTCCGCGTCGTCCATGGGTTCCGGGTCGGAGGGGCTGGTGTCCCGTTCGGTGGAGCAGCGCGTGCGATACAGCATCGCGACCGCGGTTTCATTGGCGGGACCGCAGGCGACCTCCACCCCGTCGGGGTCGATCCGGTGGCGCCAGACCTGCCCATCGGCGTCACCGGTCAACACGACCAGTTCGTCCGAGGCACCGTCCTGGTAGGCATCGAGTGCGATCCGGCCTTCATGCGCCTCGGCATAGCGAATCCAGCGCCTCTGGTCGGATGACCCGACGGTGGTGTCGCCGGGTGTGTAGGGATCGACCCTGGCGCCGTCCCGGTCCGGACGGACGATGAACAGGTCCGGACGGTCGCGGCGGCTGGCGATCACGCACAGCCCTTCCGCGTCAAAGCGCATCTCATGCCGGACCAGCTTGTGACGGCGGAGTTCGGCGGCGACCGCCTCCTCCTCATCCGGCGGCAGGGCCAGGCCGTGATCGAGGCGGGGAAAATCGCCGATCAGCAGATAGGCCATCGGCCCATGCCAGCCGACGCCGCAGCCGATGTCGCGATCCCGCCCGCGCACATGGACGATGCTGGAAAGGCCTGCCATTTCCTCGAACAATGTGGGGGAGCGGCGGTCCAGCACGACGGCGGCCTGGCCGAAATGCGACCGGATGGCGCGTTCCTCTCCGCTGAAGCCCTCGGTGATGTCGTGTCGCGGGGGCGGCGGGGGTGTGGCGGGGGTGGTTTCCGCCAGGTGACCATGGCTGTCGACGGTGTAGAGGCGGACGGAGCGGGCGGGGCCAACGAATTCCACCCGCGCCGGATCGCCCGATAGCGGTCCGTCGGTGGCGCCGCGCCGGCGTTCGATGACGCATTCACGGATGGCGCCGTTGGTATCGAGGACCTCCCGGATCACCAGAAGGGCGAGACCCAGTCCGTTGGGACCGCCGAGCTTGTGGCGGAGAAGCCATTGTTCGAAGTCGTGGTGGGTGAGCGGGCTGGGTTCGTCCTGGATGCAGTAGGACGTGGCGGTCGTGCCGTCGGGCAGAGCGGTTTCCCGGAAAATGGCATGGGAAATCGGCCGCGGCAGCGGACCTCGTTCCGCCAGCCAGCGTGCCGCGAGTTGCGGCCCGTTCCAAAGACTGGTCCTGCCGGCCATCGCCATTTTCGTGTGGTTTCCATCCTTATGTTCGGGGCAGGACCCGTTTGGGTCGTTGCCGTGGGTTGTTCCCGATGCGTCGACGCGGACGAGAGCTGACCACGCGTGACTTATCACACCAATCTGGCAACTTTCTTTCAGGCCGCGAACAATACAAAAATATGCATGTCTCGACTGACCCGAACGATCGCCACCAGCCCTTCTATCCCAAGCGATACGGCGTTTTGACTATGTTGTCACGCCTTCCGTCCCTGAGGCGGACTCTGCCTGCCATGCAACTGGCTGACAAACCGCAGATTGCCCAGGCGAGCGTTGCCTGGGATGTGCGATGGGCCCGAAAAAATCATTAATCCCCTGATGACGTGCATAACTTCGCGTGCCCAGACTCAACGATGGAGGTTCGCCCGCGATAACGCAACCCCAGATGGCGTATTATCACGAAACACCCGGTTTGAGAGCCGCGCGCCTATCTCCACACACTCCCGCCAGTCCCTGCGTTGGTGGGGACATGCGCTTCGATCCGGCACACGTGACAGGCCACCGCGATCGGGTATGCTACCGGGCATCATGACACCTGAAGACATCCTGTCGCATCCCGCCCGCGTGCTGACGCAGTCGCAGCGGGAGGACTATTTCCGCAAGGGCTTCCTTTCGGCCGAGGGACTGATTCCTCGCCCCTGGGTCAACCGCCTGATCGACCTGTCGAATGAATTCCTGGAGACGAGCCGGGGCCTGACCGAGTCGAACGAAGGCTTCGACATCGGCCCCAAGCACACCCCGCAAAGCCCGCATGTGCGCCGGCTGCGGGCGCTGGTGGACCGGCATCCGGATTTCTGGCGTTTTGCCGCGGAGTCGCCTCTGGCGGACATCGCCGCCGACCTGGTCGGGCCGGATGTGAAGTTCCACAGCAGCAAGCTGAACTACAAATG
>CANJSR010000005.1 GCA_947476855.1 Acetobacteraceae bacterium | reverse complement strand
CGCCGGCGCCACCCCGCAGGCCCTGGACGCCGTGGCCGCCGTCGCCTCCGCTCTGGGCGCGACGCGGGAGATCGAGATTCCCGAAGCCGCCCGCGCCCGCGCCGCCGCCTTCGTCATCTCGACAACCGAGGGCGCCGCCCTGCACCTGGACCGGCTGCGCGCCCGCCCGGGCGACTTCGATCCGGCCGTGCGTGACCGCCTGATCGCCGGTGCCCTGGTCCCCGCACCCCTGGTGACGCGGGCGCAGAAGTTCCGGCGCTGGTACCGCGACGCGGTGCTGGCCCTGTTCCGTGACGTCGACATCCTCCTCGCCCCCGCAACCCCCTGCGCCGCCCCCGCGCTCGGCCAGACCATGCTGGACCTGGGCGGCGAGTCCGTGCCGCTGCGTCCGAACATCGGTATCTACACGCAGCCGATCTCCTTCATCGGGCTGCCGGTGGCGGCCGTCCCGGTGCGGGGCGATGGCCTGCCGATCGGCGTCCAGGTCATCGCGCCGCCGTGGCGGGAGGACCTGGCCCTGCGCGTCGCCTGGCAGTTGGAAAAAGCGGGGTTCCAGGCGGCCTGATGCCCCGCGCCTTCAAGGCTGGACGAGCCGAGCGTTGTGCTGCATGAAAAATGGGGAAACGTTCGGGGCAGGTGGGTCGCATGGCCGCAACGCGCATCATCCACGTCAGTGACTCGCATCTGTCGCCGACGCATACCTATTTCGCGATGAACTGGGCGGCGTTCCGCGCCGACATGGCGGCCAACCCGCCTGATCTGCTGATCCATGGCGGTGATCTCTCGTTCAACGGACCGGTCCTGGAAGCCGACCTCGCCTATGCGGCGGCCGAGGTCGCGAGCCTCGGCCTGGACTGGCGGGCGATTCCCGGTAACCACGACATTGGGGAGGCGCCGACCTTCTCCCGCCTCGACCAGCCGGTCACGCCGGCGCGGATCGCCGCGTGGCGGCGCCTGGTCGGGCCGCAATGGTGGTCGCATGACGTGGGGGAGTGGCGGCTGATCGGCCTCGACACCTCCCTGATGGCCAGCGACCTGCCCGAGGAAGCCGAACAGGCCGCGTTCCTGCAAGACGCCCTGGGAACGCGCGGCAAGCGCCCGGTGATGGTGTTCATCCACATGCCGCCCTTCGATCGCGATCCGGCCGATCCGAAGAAGACGACCTCGGTCATTCCGTTCCCGGCGCGCGGCGATTTCCTGGATACCTGCGCGGACGGCGGGGTGAAGATCATCGCCTGTGGGCACCTGCATATTTATCGCCGGGTGCGCCATCGTGGGATGGAGATCGTCTGGGCGCCGCCCACGGCCATGGTGGATGTGCGGCGCGGCCTGACGCAGCGGCGGCGGTTCCCCCGTCCCGGCTATGTGGAATGGACCCTGGACGGAAGGCGCGCCACCCACCGGCTGATCGAGGCCGAACGCATGTTCGTGATCGACATGAGCGGCTGGACCGCCCGCAGCGGCGGTACCGTAACGACCCTGCCGCCCTGGCCGGCCGCCTAAGCCAAGCCCACCGCCCCCAGGCCGATGGACCAGCCGAATGTCCTGATGGTAGGGGATGGGGGCCGCATCAAGGAACGCATCGTGAGTGATTGGTCGACCTGCCTTCCATCACCGCTTCGCGGTTCACTGGCGGCGGTGGTCGCCTTGTGCCTGTCACTGGTGGCCTGCGGCACGCCGGTCTCGGTGGAGCATGTCGACGCGCGCACGGTGCAGACCGAACTGACCAGCAACGTCCTGACAACCGGGCAACTGAGCGGTTCGACGCAGATCGTGCTCCGCCAGCTTGACCTGTTGGAGACCTACCGGGAGAAGCCAGACCTCGCGCTCCGCGCGCTGAACCAGATCGTCGTCATGGGGCCGCGCCAGCAGGACCAGATCTTCGCCCTGGCCGAGATGGCGTTCCTGCATGCGGAACGGACGAATGACCGGTCGTACTTCATGGCATCGGTCGTCTATTCCTACGCGTTCCTTTTCCCCGGGCGGCCGATCGAGCGTCCCAATCCCTTCGATCCGCGGCTGCGCAACGCCGCCGACATCTACAACCGGGCGCTGACCCGCGCCCTGGCGGCGGATGATGGGTTGCAGGTCGATGTCCGAGGCGGGGTCTTCACGCTGCCGTTCGGCACCCTGACGATCAACTTCGATCCGAAGTCGATGCAGTGGGCCGGGCGGCGGATCACGGGGTTCGTCTCGGCCGCGGAGTTGCGGGTCAAGGGCCTGCAGAACCGCTTCCGTGAACCGGGCCTGGGCGCGCCGCTGGCGGGTGAACTGGCGCCGGTCGCCGATGGGAATGGCCTGCGGATTGCGCGGGTCTACAAGGTGCCCGTGACCGCGTTGCTCAAGCTCGACATTTCGCCCGCGTCCATCGCCAGCGGCCAGTTCAACGGCACGCTGGCGCTGTATCCGGGCAACGCCGAACGCATGGTGGAGATCGGGGGCCAGTCGGTGCCGCTGGAGATCGAGCCGAGCGCGGCGCTGGCTTATGGGCTGAGCAACCCGGGGATCTGGGAAAGTGAGATCGGCGGTTTCCTGCGCGGCGACTACTTCGCGGACCTGCCGACGCAGCTTGTGGGCCTTGAACCCTATCACCCCGGCCGCATCCCGGTCGTGCTGGTGCATGGCACCGCGTCCAGCGCCGGGCGCTGGGGCGACATGATCAACGACCTGCAGAACGACCCGGCCGTTCGCGACCGGTTCCAGTTCTGGCTGTTCACCTACAGCACCGGCAATCCCATCGCCATTTCCGCCGTGCAACTGCGCGAGCAGATCGAGGCGGCGGTCAACGTAGTCGACCCGATGCGGCGGGACCCCGCCTTGCGCAACATCGTCCTGATCGGTCACAGCCAGGGTGGGTTGCTGGCCAAGACGGTTGTCGTGAACTCCGGTTCGGCGCTGTTCGACCAGCTCAGCACCAGGCCGCTCGACGACCTGACGCTTTCGCCCGAAACGCGGGAGACGTTCCGGCGTGCGTTGTTCGTGACGCCGATGCCGGATGTGCGGCGGGTGATCTTCATGGCGACGCCGCATCGCGGCAGCTTCGTGGCCGGGTTTTCGATCGCGCATTGGGTCGGGCGGCTGGTGACGCTGCCGCTGAACATCACTCAGATGGTCGGAGAGGCGTTGATCGGCAACCAGGAGGGCCTGCGGCTGGACCCGGAACGTCCCCGCATCGGCAGCGTCTACGGCATGACGCCCGGCAGCCCGTTCATCACCGGCCTGTCATCGTTGCGGGTGGCGCCGCCGGTCAAGGCCCACTCGATCATCGCGGTGGATGGCGACGGTCCTGTCGCCACCGGCGATGACGGCGTCGTGGAATACAGGAGCGCCCACATCGAGGAAGCGGAATCCGAGCTGATCGTCCGCTCGGGTCATTCCGTGCAGTCGAATCCCCGCGCGGTGGCCGAAGTGCGGCGCATCCTGATGCTGCATTGGGCTGAAGCCTGCCCGGACGGGTGTTCGGCGGCGGGGGCTGTCTCGGTCGCGGCGGTGCCGCCGCCACGCCGGTCCGCGCCGGTCCGGCGGTAGCGGTCCGCCATGCTGACGCGCGTCGCGCTGTGGATCGGATTTTGCGTTGCAGGCCTGGCGATGCTGGGAGTTGGGGCCTGGGGCGCGATGGCGCTGTCGTTCCGTGTGCCGCAGCTTCCGTTCCTGGCCTGGGCGCTGGCGCTGCTGGCCTTTGCCGCCACGGTCTGCCTGCCGCTGCGGCGCTGGCGCGTCGTCGGGCTGTATGGTGCCGCCCTGATCGCCTTGTTCGTCTGGTGGGGGATGATGACACCCTCCAACGACCGGGTCTGGGCGGCGGACGTGGCCCGCGCCGCCACCGGCACCCTCGATGGTGACCGGTTGGAGGTCCGCAACGTCCGCAACTTCGCCTGGCGCAGTGACACCGATTTCGACGTCCGCTGGGAAACCCGGACCTACGATCTGCGGACGCTGACCGGCGTCGACCTGTTCATGTCCTATTGGGCGGGGGAGAGCATCGCCCACTCGATCCTCAGCTTCGGCTTCGCGGATGGCCGGCACCTCGCGTTCTCGATCGAAATCCGCAAGGAACAACATGAAGCCTACTCGGCGCTGGCGGGCTTCTTCCGGACCTATGAACTGTCGTTCATCGCGGCGGATGAGCGGGATGTGGTCGGTGTCCGCACCAATGTGCGGGACGAGGACGTGCGGGTCTACAAGATGCGAATGCCGCCGGACAAGGCCCGCGCCCTGCTCCTCGAATACATCGCCGAAGCCAATGACCTCGCCGCTCGGCCGCGCTTCTACAACTCCCTGACCACGAACTGCACGACGCAGATTTTCCGCATGGCGCAGGCGCTGCAACCGGACCTGCCGCTGGATTATCGGCTGCTGTTAGCGGGGTATGTGCCGGACTACGTCTATGACCGGGGCGGCCTGGATACCCGGGTGCCGTTCGCGAAGCTGCGGGACCTGGCGCACATCAAGGGGCGGGCAGCGAGCACGGACCCGGAGTTCTCCCGCCTGATCCGGGTGGGCGTGCCCGATCCGAAGGCGCCGGCGGGGGGCTGATCGCGCCACACCTTCCCCCGCGCCGCGATCAGGCTAACATGGCTCGCTGAACGACGAAAACGACAGGGGCGGCGCGGTGCAGAACGGTATCCATTTCATCTCCGGCCTTCCGCGCTCGGGGTCCACGCTGCTCGCCGCGATCCTGCGGCAGAACCCCTATTTCCACGCCGGCATGACCAGCCCTGTCGGGTCGATGTACATGGCACTGGAAGGTGCCATGAGCCGGCGCAACGAAACCGCCGTCTTCATCGATGAACAGCAGCGGCGAGATGTCCTGAAGGGCCTGTTCACCAATTTCTATAGCCGCATCCACGCCGAACAACTGGTGTTCGACACCAACCGCCTGTGGTGCGCCAAGCTGCCGGGCCTGACGCAGTTGTTCCCCGAGGCGCGCATCGTCTGTTGCGTACGAAACATCGCCTGGATCATGGACTCGATCGAGCGCCTGGTCCGCAAGAACGCCTTCGAACTGTCCGGCATGTTCGGCTTCGATCCCGGCAGCACCGTCTATACGCGCGTCAACCAGATCGCCCGCAGCGAGGGCATGGTCGGATACGCGCTGGATGCCCTGCGGGAAGGCTTTTTCAGTGAGCAGGCGCCGCGGATGATCCTGATCGAATACCAGGCCCTCGCCAAAGCCCCCCAGGAAACAATCGCCCATCTCTACCGTCTGCTCGGCCAGCCGCTGTTCGCCCACGACTTCGACAATGTCGAGTATGAGGCGGAGAACTTCGACATCGCCCTGGGCGCGCCGGGACTGCACACGGTTCGCCGCAAAGTGGAATGGATCGAGCGCCCCACCGTCCTGCCGCCGGACATCTTCCAGCGCTTCCTGGGCGATATGTTCTGGCGGGAGCCCGATGCGAACGTCCGCGGTGTGTCGATCATCCAGTATCAGGAGTAGCCGGCGCCCGCCTGGACATGTTCCAGGAAGGCGCGCAGCGCGCTGGACAGATGCGCCTCCCGCCGGTGGATGAAGACCGTTGTCACCATCGCTTCTGACGGCGGCAGGGCATGCAGGCTGACCCGTCCCGCGCGCCAGACCGGGCCGATCAGCGCACGCGGCAGCAGCGTGATTCCCAGGCCGGCGGCGACGCAGCCGAAGATCGCTTCCAGGGTGCCGAATTCCATCACCCGGGGCACCGCGATGCCGCGGTTCGCAAGCACCATCTCCAGCCGCTGGCGATAGGAACAGCCGGCGCGCAGGACGACGATGCGGGCGATCCCGCCCTGGGTCGCCGCCTCGATCGATGGCAGGCCGAGTGCCGCGAGGATGGTGAGTTCCTCATGGAACATGACCTGCTCGATCAGGGATTGATGCGCCACCGGGCCGCAGACGAAGGCGCCTTCCAGCGTGCGGTTCAGCACGGCGGTGACGAGTTCCTCGGTCGTGCCCGGGCGCACCGCGAGGTCAACCTCGGGGAAAGCGGTGGCATAGCCGGCGAACAGCGGCGACAGGCGCAGCGCGGCGGTCGTTTCCAGGGCGCCGATCGTCAGCGGGCCGCGTGGCGTGCCGTCGTCGCGCGTCGCCCGCACGGCGTCGGCCAACAGCCAGGCGACACGGCGCGCATAGGGCAGCAGGCGCTCTCCGGCGGCGGTCAGGGCGACGCCGCGGCTATGACGCGCGAACAGCGGGCAGCCGAGTTCGGTTTCCAGCGCCCTGATCCGCGCCGTGACATTGGATTGAACGGTGTGGAGTTCGGCGGCGGCGCGGTTCATGCCGCCTGTCCGCGCGACGGTTTCGAAGACCTTGAGGTCGTTTGTGTCCATGACAGCCTCCGTCGATCAGCATAGCTTATCGTTTTTTCAGATTGCTTTTATCATAACCAATCGTTTGACCGCATCGATGGTGACCGCTACCCCGCCGGCATGTCCCAGCATGCGACACAAGACCGATCGGCCCTTTCCATTGCCCTCGGCGGGCTGATCGCCATGGCGGTGGGCATCGGTGTCGGTCGGTTTGTCTATACGCCCATCCTGCCCTCGATGATGGCTGAGTTCGGGCTGAGCAAGTTCGTCTCGGGCCTGATCGCGTCGGCGAACTTCGTCGGCTACCTGGTTGGCGCCCTGGCGGCCACGCGTGCCACGCTGCCTGGTCCGGCCAGGGTCTGGCTGCCGGGGGCGCTGGCGCTGAGCGCCGTCACCACCGCCGCCATGGGCGCCACGGACTCTGTGCCCGCCTTCATCGCGCTGCGCTTCGCGGGCGGGATCGCGAGCGCCCTGGCGCTGATCCTGGCCTCGGCTTTGGTGCTGGATCGCCTGGCGCGGGTGGGAAGGCCCGGGCTGGCGGCGCTGCATTTCTCCGGCGTGGGTGTGGGGATCACGGTATCCGCCGCCCTGGTCGCTACGCAGCTTTCGGCTGGGGCGGATTCCGCGGGCATGTGGCAGGCCTGCGGTGTCGTGTCCCTGCTGGGCGCGGCGGCGGTGGCGTGGCTGGTGCCGGCGCCCTTGGCGCCTGCGGCCGCGGCGTCCCAGACCGCATCGACCGGGTTTGATCGGCGATTGGCCCGCATGGCGGCGGCCTATGGGCTGTTCGGCTTCGGTTATGTCATCACCGCGACGTTCCTGGTCGCGATCGTGCGCGCCACGCCGGCCATCCAGGCGTTGGAGCCCGTGATCTGGATCGTCGTGGGGCTGGCCGCCGCGCCCTCGGTGACGTTCTGGACCTTCCTCGGCCGGCGCATCGGGACCCAGACCGCCTTCGCGGCCGCGGCGGCGACCGAGGCGGTGGGAGTCCTCGCCAGCGTCCTCTGGCCCGACATGGTGGGGATTTCCGTGGCGGCGGTGTTGCTGGGCGGCACCTTCATGGGGCTGACGGCGCTGGGGCTGCTGCGCGGGAGGGAACTCGCGCAAGGCGACCCGAGGCCGGTGATGGCGGCGCTGACGGTGGCCTTCGGGATCGGTCAGATCGTTGGGCCGGTGCTGGCGGGTCTGCTGTCGGACGCGCTGGGTGGCTTTACCGTCCCGTCGCTGCTGGCGGCCGCGGCGCTGATGCTGGCCGCCTGGCTGGCGCGGCGATAGGCGGGCAGCGTTGTCCGACGAGCGGGGCGGGGGCCTCAGTACTCGATCTGGTAGGTGATCCCGACGCTGGTGGAGTTCGACGCGTCCCCCGCGCCGGTGGCCGATGACTGGCCGGTTCCGGTGGTGGCTTCCAGCTTCACGCCCTTGCCGATCTCCACCTGGATCGTCGCCTGGGTGCCGCCGGACGCGCCCTGCTTGGTGCCGATATAGACCCCGTCGGCCAGATACCGCCCGGCCTCCAGCACCGGCCGCCCGGCCGCGTCGGTGCCGACCGTCAGCCGATCCAGCCCCACCGCCTGCCGCATCCGGTTCAGCGGATCGTCGCCCAGCAGCGGCCGGCCGGACAGGGAGGCCAGCGCGTTGGCAACCTGCGCGATCTGGAACGGGCTGAGCTTCGCGGTCGAACTGTTGAACAGCAACTGCGACAGCACCTCATCCTGCGGTAGTTCGGGCACGCTGGTCAGGGTGATCTTGGGGTCCCGAACCCGGCCGCTGAGGATCGCGTTGGCGGTCATCCCACTCCGTTGAGAGGACGCGACCAGCCGCAGGGTTGGATCGCCGATCCCGGCGCCGGTGAAATCGACCCGTCCCTCGGTCAGGCTGAGGGTCTGGCCGATCAGGGTGAAGGTGCCCCGTCGCAGCGTGAGGCCGCCGGAGGGGCGCAGGTCGGCCAGGGTGCCGCCAAAGACAATCCGCCCGCCGAGTTCGGCGTCCACGCCGCGGCCACGCACGAAGATCTGGTCGGGCGCGTCCAGCATCAGGGCCACGGCGATCGCCGGCGCGGGGCGGGTGGTGATCGGCTTCGGGGGAGGCGATCCGGCGATCCGCACCGGGATGGTGGCGACGCTGGATGGCAGGTTCTCGGGGATACGGATATCGGCCCGCCGCACCCTGATGGTTCCCCCCAGCGCGACATCGGTCGCGACCGCGCCGGTGAGGTTGAGGTCGGCGTCCAGCAGCACGGTCATCAGGTCGCTCGCCAGCGGCTTGGCATTGCTGGCGCGCAGGTTCAGCGTCACCGGCATGGTGCCGGACAGGCCCAGGGAGCCGGTTGCCTGGATGGTTCCCGGCCCGGCCTGGGCGTCGAGGCGGGTCAGGCGGAGCGTGTCGCCCTCCGCCTGGATCGTGGCGTTGATCTTCGTGAGGCGCGCGCCGAGGACGGCGTCCTGGAGTTCGGCGTTGGCGAGGCGGATGGCGCCGGTGGCGCGCGGCTGCGCGATCGGTCCGCTGACGCCCATGTCCAGTTCCAGTCGGCCGCGCGCGCGCCGCCCGCCTGGGGTCAGGATAGGGTCGGTCATCGCCAGGTCGATCGTCCCGCGTGCCCGCAGGTCGAGGCTGTCCTGGGGCCGCAGCGGCACGATCCCCGTCACGGCCAGGTTGGAGGCTCCGACGATGGCGCGGGCGTCCGCGCGGACCCGGCCGCCTTGCATGGTTGCGTCGAGCGTGACCGTGCCGGGGGGCAGCGTGGCCCCCGGACCCTGGCGCAGGCGCAGACCGGTGGCGCGTGCCTTGATGGTGCCGGATGGATCGGCCGAGGCTCCGGTCAGGCGCAGTTCCGCGTTCAGCATGCCGTCGGCGGCGAAGTCCGGGGCGAACTGGGCGGCGAGGTCGGCGGGCAGGTTCCGGATGCTGCCCGTCACATCCAGCGTCTGACCGATCCGTCCGGCCATCGCCAACTCGGTGCGGCCGAGCGTGAGGCGGAGCGGGGCGATGGTGAGGTCGTTGGCGAAGGTGAGGCGGGTGGGGGCCGCCAGCGCCAGGGTCTGCTGTTTCCAGGTGGCGCGCAGGGCGGAGAGGTCGAAGACCTGCTCCGCGGCGCGCAGGGTTCCGTTGGCACTGGCCTTGACCGGCGCGCCGGCGACGTTCGTCAGGTCGGTGGTCAGGGCCAGCGCCAGGGCGTCGACGGGGCCCTTCGCGGTCAGGCGGGCGGAGCCGGCGATGCCGCTGGCGCGGATACCGGTCACGGACAGCGTTCCGTCGACCGAGGGCCGGCCGGATGGGTCGGTAACGGTGGCGTCCAGGGTCGCGGTTTCCAGGGAGGCCAGGCCGGCCGCGCTGGCGCGTTCGACCGTGACCCGGGCGCGGGCTGATGTCGCATCGGCGGTCAGGTCGGCGCTGATCGCTCCGTCGAGGGGGCGGCCCAGCAGGGGGGTTAAGTCGGCAAGGCGGGTCATGCGGAGCTGGATTTGCCCGGTTGGTAGCATCGCGCCGTGGGGCAACGTCAGCGCGCCGTCGGCCGAGAGGCTTTTCCAGGTGGACGGATTGATTCGGACCAGGGTCGCGCCGTCGCTCTGTTCCCCGGTGATGGACAGGGCGACGGGGGCGTCGAGCAGCGCGCCCTCGGCGGTCAGCGTGAAGCGGGGGGCGGCGGGCAGGGATGCGGCGGTCAGGCGGGCGGTGACCCGGCCCGAACTGTAGCCCTGGGCGGAGACGTCGCCGGTCAGGGTGGACGTGATCCCGAAGTCGTCCGTTTTCCCTTCCAGGCGGCCGGTGGCCTCGACCGTGCCCGACAAGGTCGGTTGCAGCGCCTTCAGGTCGGACAGTCGAACGGACCAGTCGAAGCCGAGGATGCCTCCGATCATGCCGCCGGAGAGGGAGAGTTCCGCCGCTTTTCCAACGACCCGGGCGTGCCGCAGGGTCACGTCGGTGCCCTGGGCCGTGGCGGCGATGTCGAACGTGCCGGATGGTCCGATCAGGCCGGGCAGGGGATCGATCCCTCCGCTGACTCCGACTTCGCCGGTCAGGGTGGCCGTGGTGACGCCGGCTGTCTGGCTGACGGCGATATCGACTGTCGTGCTGCCCTTGACGTTCGCGCCCGCGGCGAAGGGCTCCAGGTCCGGGATGGTCAGATGGACCTTGGCGCTGGACGGCTCCATCGACGCGGTGCCCTCGGCCTGGAGGCGGGGGTGGCGCAGGGCGAAGGTCGTCGGCTGGCCGGGCGCGTCCAGCCGCACCGTTGCGTCGATCGTGACAGGTTCGGCGGCGAACAGGTCGGGGGTAGGACCAGGCAGGCGCAGGCCCCGCACGGTCGCCGCCATCGTGGCCTTGCCGGAATCACCGGACAGCGTGGCCTGTATCGAGTCGATGGCGATGCCGGCCGCGGTCAGTGCCTCGATCGTCGCGGAACCGGAGGCATTCGGCGCGGTGAACGGTCCCTGTATCCGTCCGGCCACCCGCACGGCGCGCCAGGCGACATCCGGGGCAGGCGTCATCGCGGGGGCGGTGGCCGAGACGGTCAGGTCGGCCTTCTGTCCGGTGACGTCGACCGATCCACCGATGGTCGCGCGCAGGGGACCGGCCGCCAGCGTCAGGTCGGTGGCCAGCCGGTCGAGCGGGCCGTTGACCGCGGCCCGTGCGTCGATCGCGCCGATATCGGGCAGGGAGGACAGGCGCGCGAGAAGGCCGCCGGGTGCCTCGGTCACGGTCAGGGTGGCCTGGATGCCGGTTGCGTCCATCCGAGCCTCGGCGGCGTAGCGGTCCTGGCCGGCCATCAGGGACAGGGTCGCGTCCCCTTCCTGGAGGGAGCGCAGATGGGCCGATCCGTCGACGGACAGGATCGCCGCCTGGCCGGCCACCGGGGGTTCGAGTTCCAGGCTGGTGACGAGCAACCGCTCGACCGTGACGCGCACCGGCAGGGCGAAGCTGCCCCCGCTGCTGGAGGGGCTGTCGGAGACAGGCAGGCGGGCCAGCGCCACGCGCGACGCGGTCAGTGCGTCCACCTGGGCCAGGCCCGAGAACAGCCGCCTGGGGGACCAGTCGAGCGCGATGTCCTCGACCGTCAGCCAGGCGCCCTGGCTGTCGGTGACGGTCACCCGGCCGAGGCGCAAGGCGTCGGGGAAGCGGCCGGACAGATGCTCGATCCGCACCATGCCGCCGGTCAGGGACGGGGTGAGGCGTTCGATCAGCCGCCGGCCGGGGTTGGTGTTCGCGCCGCCCCAGATGCCCGCCACCGGCACGACCAGCACGGCGAGGCCAATGAGCGGCCATTTGATCAAGCGGCGCATCAGAAGGCCTGCCCGATGCCGATATAGACCGCGAGCGAGTCATCCCCGGGCCGCTTGTTCAACGGGATCGCGACGTCCAGCCGGATCGGGCCGATCGGGGTGTAGTAGCGGCCACCGATGCCGGCGCCGATCTGCCAGCCGCCGCTGAACGGCAGCCCGTGATTGCTCACTTGGCCGGCATCGACGAAGCCCACGATGCCGAAATCGCCGTAGATGCGCTGGCGGACCTCCACTGATCCGGCGGCGACCGCGTTCCCCCCGGTCGGGTTGCCGCTGGGGAAGCGCGGTCCCACGGACTGGAAGCGGAAGCCGCGCACCGTGCCGCTGCCGCCGGCGTAGAAGCGCTGGTCGGGCGGCAGGCCGAACACGCCGACCCCTGATGCTTGTCCCACCAGGCCGCGGAGCGCCAGAACGCTCCGCCCATCCCCCAGCACGTCGAAATAG
Organism: Acetobacteraceae bacterium; assembly: GCA_947476855.1. The sequence goes on along the minus strand of CANJSR010000005.1, from coordinate 22,672 downwards.
GTCGACGCGGCGGCCTGGGCGATCACGAAGGTGCCGGAATTGCCGGTCAGCGAGTGCATCGGCATGACCGAGAAGGTCGCCCGGATCCCCTTGGTCGGGTCGAAGGGGCTGTTGGTGCTGTCGTATTTCGCGGTCAAGGGCAGGCCCAGCAGGTTGTAGGTGTCGGTCACGCCTTCCTGCGTGATGCGTTCCTGCTCCCCCAGGACACCCAGGCCCACCGTCCAGAACGGCGTCAGGCGGCGGTTGATCGTCACGCGCTCGATCACGGCGGTCTGGTCATAGGCCTTCAGGTTCTGCTTCACCGCCGACAGGCTGACCTCCAGCGACTGGTCGCGGGCCAGGAAGTCGGGCTTGGTGAACCGCGCGCCCATGTCGTAGCTCGGATCGACCGCCGCGCTGCCGCCAAACCGGAACGCGGCGTTCAGGCTGAGTTGTTCGGCGTTGCCGAACAGGTTCCGGTGGCGCCAACCCGCGTTCAGGCTGATGCCAAGATCGGTCGAGTAGGACGCCCCCAGGTCCACGGCGTGCAACGGCCTTTCCGTGACGTCGATTTGCATGGGCAGGGTGCCGTCGGGATCGATCGCCTCGGCCGGCAGCATCCGCACCATCGAGAAGACGCCCAGGGACAGCAGGTCCTGCCGAGCGGCATCGATGGCGGGGGGATTGAATGTCTGGCCAGGGTGGATCAGCAGGCGCTGGCGGACGAAGGACTCATCGGTCGCGCCCAGGCCGGTGACCGTGATCTTCCCGAGCTTCGCCTGCGGGCCAGCGTCGGCCACGAACACGACGTCGAGGCGACCGGCGTCCGGGTGCAGCGTGGCGGGCGGCAGGGTGACCTTGGCCAGCGGGTAGCCAGCGTCGCGCAGCGCCATGACCAGGGCCTGCTGGGCTGTCAGGATGTCCGCGGCCACGGCATTGCCGCCGGGCTTAAGCGTGACGGAGGCGGTGACTCCCGGCGGGAGGGCGCCCTGGATCGCGACCTGGCCCAGCTTGAACATCGGACCGCGCTCTACCGTCACCACGACCGGGACGGGGGTGCCGGCGGGCGCCGCATCCAGACGGGAGGCCAGGCCGCTATCGGTGATCGGCAGCCCGTCGATCGTCACCGCGACCTTCGCGCCGTAATAGCCCAGACCCTGCATGGCGGCCTGGAACCGGGCGGCGTCGTCGCGCGCCCTCTGCGCGAGGGCAAAGGGGCCGACCGGGGCGGTTTCGCGCAGAGAGATCAGCGTGGCACTGTCGCGGATGGCCGTATCCACCGCCGCATCGCCGGTGGGGGTCAGGACCACATCATACGGTTGCGGATCGGCGGCTTTGGAACCGGGGGGAACAAGCCCGGCCATGGCGGCGATCATCCACGGTATGGCGGCACGAGACGGGGCCCAGGAGCGAGGCATCGCTCGATCCTACAGTGGTGCCCGCCGCGAAGACAGCTTTGATCGGTTACCGGACGTTTGCCCCGTGTCAGCGGCGCGAGGTCATGGCTCCCGAATTGCGGCGTTCTTCCTCCTGCCGCACGGTATCGAGGAGGAACTGGGGGCCGAGCGCATCGAGGTTGATGGCGCCAAGCTGGCCGAGGGTGAGGTCGATTTCCCGTTGCAGGATGGAGACCGCTTTCTTCACTCCGTCCAACCCGCCTGCCGTCGCGCCATACAATGTCGCTCGCCCGGTCAGGACGAAATCGGCGCCGAGACAGAGGGCCGCGACGATGTCGGATCCTCGGCGGACGCCGCTGTCCAGCAGCAGCGGCACGTCCGGCCCGACCGCGGCCCGGATCATCGGCAGGACGTCCAGCGGCGAGGGCATCATGTCCAACTGACGGGCACCATGGTTGGAGACGATCAGGCCGTCCACGCCCATGGAGGTGGCGATCCGCGCGTCCTCGGGATGCATCACGCCCTTGAGCAGCAGCTTGCCCGGCCAGGCGTTGCGGATCGCTTCCAGATCGCGCCAGGTCTGGCTGGCGTCAGGCGTCTGCTGGGCGAACATGTCGGCGACCTCGTCCGGCGTCGCGCCGGCGGGGGCATAGGGCTGCCAGTTGCCCAGCATCGGCAGGCCGCCATTGCGGAGGTAGTTGATCACCCAGGCCGGGTGCAGCATCGCCTCCAGGATCGTCGGCAGGGTCATGCGCAGGGGGCGAACGAAGCCGTTGCGGCGGTTACGCTCCCGGTTTGACGACACCGGCACGTCGCAGGTCACGGCGAGCGTGGTCAGCCCGCAATCGATGGCGCGCTTCACCAGGTCGGCGGCCACGGCGCGATCCCGCGCGCCGTAGATCTGATACCAGAGGTTCTTGCCGGCGAGCTTCGCCCCTTGCTCCATCGACGCATTGGACGCGCCGGACATGAGGTAGGGGATATCGGCCTCACCCGCGGTCTGGGCCAGGAACAGTTCGGCGTCGCGGCGGAAGGCGCCGGCCATGCCGGTTGGCGCGATCCCGAAGGGGCTGGCGTAGCTGCGGCCGAACAGCGTCGATCGCTGCTCCCGCTTGGAGGTGTCGATGTAGTAGCGCGGCACCATGCGCAGGTCGCGGAAGGCGTTGGCGTTGGTGCGGAGGCCGACCTCGTCCTCGACCCCGCCCTCGATGAAGTCGAACATGATCTTCGGCAGGCGGCGACGCGCCATGCGCTTCAGGTCGTCGATGTTGATCGCGCTGTCGATGCGGCTCATGCGTGCTCCGTTCCCTCCCAGGCGCGGGATGACCAGCCGAACGCCTGGAGGGGTAAGGTATCAGCCGGATCGGGAGGGGACCAGATCAGGCCGGCGCGCTGCTGCGCTTGCGGAGGTCGAAGGCAAAGCCGCTCCATCCCAGGCCCTGTACGATCAGTTCCACGCCGATCAGCGTGCCGAGGATCCACAGGCTGGACCAGGGCATGCTGGCATAGAGCGCCACGCCAACCACGACACTGACCACGCCGCCGCAGGCGAGCACCCACCAGAGGGGCAGGTCGCGGTGACGCAGCGCGATCACGATCCGCAGGATGCCGCCGATGACGAGGGCCGCCAGCAGGAACAGCGTGATGATGACCGACCCCGCGGCCGGCTGCTGCATGATGAGCAATCCGCCGATGACCGAGAGCAGGCCGCCGAGTATCCCGAACGCGAACCCCTGCCATTCCTTCATCATGAAGGATTGGATGACCTGGACGACGCCACCCACCAGCAGCGATGCGCCGATGAAGATAACCCCCGCGAGCGTCACCATCAGCGGATGCGCGATCGCGAACATGCCTGCCAGGATCGAGACGATCCCAAGCAGCAGAAACCAGCCCCATTTGGCCGAAATCGAGGCGTTGCCGGACATTCTGTCCTCCTGATTGCGGGCGTCGCGTTACCGAGGCCGGATTGTTCATAGGCTCGAAACGCGGTCGGATGGAAGTGACGGATGCAACGATCCGTCAGATCTCCAGCACCGACTTCCCGATCACCGCTCCGCTCATCAACTCACGCAGGGCGGTGGGATACTCGGCCAGCGGGCGTGTCGCGTGAATGACCGGCGCAAGGCGGCCGTCCTCGACCATTTCCAGCAGGCGGATTTGATCGGCGGCTTCCCAGCCGTTTGATCCCATGACGTTGATTTCGAACGACCAGACATAGCGCAGGTCGGTCGAAACCTCGAACCCGGCGCTGGCGCCGCAGGTTACCAGCCGGCCGAGGCGTGTCAGGCAGGCGATCGAGCGGGACCAGTTGTCGCCACCCAGGAAGTCGATCACCACGTCCACCCCGCCGCCGCCCCAGATGGATGGCTTGCCGAAGCGTTGATGGATTTCAGAGAGGTAGTCCTGGGTTGCCGTGTTGATCGTGAGGTCCGCCCCAAGCGCGCGGAGATGGGTCAGGGCTGCCTCGGTTTCGGCGCAGGCGATGATCTCGGCGCCGGCGAGGCGGGCGAGTTGCACGCAGGCGGTGCCGACGCCGCCGGCGGCGCCCAGGATCAGCACGCGTTCGCCCGGCAGGATGCGCGCGCGGGTGTGGATCATCCGCATGGCGGTGCCGTAGGCCGTCGGCAGGCACGCTGCCTGGACGTGGCTGACGGCGTCGGGCAACGGCAGAAGCGCGGCGGTCGGGATCGCAACATACTCCGCGGCGACACCTGGCAGCGTTTCCCCGATCATGCCGGCACCGGGACGAATGGGAACGATCCCGACCCGTTGGCCGATGCGCCACCGCTCGCGATCGACGTCCTGTCCCAAGGCCACGATCTCTCCGGCGGCATCGGCACAAGGGATCATCGGCAGCGGCGTCGGCAGGCCCGGTATGCCGCGCAACACCATCGGATCGAAACCATTCAGCGCGACCGCCCGCACGCGCAGCAGGGCCTCATGCGGCGCGGGCCGCGGGGTCTGGATGGTTTCGAGTAGAATCTGTTCCGGACCGCCATGGGCATGGAACATCACCGCCCGCATGCTGGCTGGAACAAGGGGCGTTGCGTTGCTCTCGGTTACAATTGAGCGCATACGAATGACATTGACTTCACCTGTCCCCTGCTGTCAACTTACGCGCCCACAGTTGTGGGCAGCGGGTCTCATTTTTGCAGGCCTCGACCGCAAACGACGGAAGTGGGGGGTGTGGTGGGGGCTGTTGCTGTCATTGGCATGGCGTGTCGGCTACCCGGTGCGCGCGGCTATGACGAATTCTGGACGAATCTCCAGAATGCAGACAACCACATCGGGCAAATCCCCGCCGATCGTTGGGATGTCGAGCAATTTGATCCCCAGGGCCCCGACGCCGGACGGATCCGCGACGCGCGGTGGGGCGGGTTGCTGGACCGGGTTGATCTGTTCGACAACCGTTTCTTTGGTATTTCGGCGCGGGAAGCGCGCAACATGGACCCGCAGCAACGCCTGCTGCTGGAGGAAAGTTGGCATTGCCTGGAAGATGCCGGGATCCCGCATGAGAAACTGAGATCGCGTGTCACGTCCGTTTACGTCGGTGTCATGACGATCGATTATCATCAGAATGTCACATCGACGCCGCCGGACTCCTACGCTTGTCTTGGCAATTATGTCGGAATTCTTGCGAATCGTCTCTCGAATTTTCACGGCTGGCGCGGTGAGAGCTTCGCCCTCGACGCCGCCTGCGCCGGCTCCCTCACCGCGCTCCACCAGGCTCGGCGCGCACTGCTGGCTGGGGAGTGTGACTACGCGCTGGTGGCCGGCGTCAGCCTGATCATCAATCCATGGCACTACGTCTCGTTCGCGCGGTCCCGGATGCTGAGCGCGACCGGCGAATGTCGTACCTTCGACCGGGACGCCAACGGCTACGTGCCGGGGGAAGGCGTGTCGGTCATGCTGCTGTGCCGGGAAGAGGACGCCCGCCGCGACGGCGCCCGCGTGCATGGGCGCGTGATCGGGACCGCGACCGGCCATGTCGGGGCGTCCGACAGCATCACGGCCCCTTCGGTCGCCGCGCAGCGCCGGGTGATCGCAGATGCCGCGCGATCGGCGGGGATCGACCTGTCGACCGTGTCCTATATCGAAGCCCATGGCACCGGCACGCCGCTTGGCGATCCGATCGAGGTGGCGGCGCTGACCGAGGCGTTGTCGGAAGGCGCGCCGCGTGACGCGCCATGCTGGATCGGATCGGTGAAGACCAGCATTGGACATCTTGAAGCCGCGGCCGGCCTGGCCGGGGTGACCAAGGTCCTGCTGATGATGCGGCATCGCATGATCGTTCCGACGCGCAATCTATCGCATGTCAATCCGTTGATCGACTTCCGGAACGGCATGCTGCGGCCGACGACCGCCTGCGTCGCGTGGGAGGGCCAGACACTCCGCGCCGGCGTGAGCGGCTTCGGCTTCGGCGGCACCAACGCCCATGCGATCATTGAATCACCGGCGCGGGAGTTCGGCCTGCCGTCGCATGACGAGGTGTCGCTGCCATTCGTTCTGTCAGCGGCATCACCGGACAGCTTCCGCGCGTTGTGGGACAACTGGCGAAAGTTCGTGGCCTCACCCGCGTTCGAGGCAGCCTCGCTGCGGGATATCCTGGGCACATTGGCCTGCGGACGAGCGCATCTGCCGTATCGCTTCGCCGCGATGGTCCCGGATCGGATCGCGTTGCGGTCGTTGTTCGACCAGGCAGCGCCCTCGCCGATGCATGCGACAGCACCGCCGCGGATTTTGATTCTGGCAGAGAATGAACCAGCCGCCGCCGACCGGATCGCGCTGCTGCGGCGGCTGGGCGTGCGCCCGATCGCGGTGGTGGGGGACGGCGTCGCCGATCCGTCTCTGGCGCGGTACGATCCCATCGCGCAACGTATGCACCTGCCCTTCGCGTTGGACGGGACCTATCTGGCCGCGCTGCGTGATGCGATGGGCGCCGCCGACGTTGACGGGATCGAAGACCTGCTGGTTCGGGCGCGGGATCTTCTCGCCAGCAACTTCACGTTCCGTGGCATCCTGGGAGACTGGCAGCGCGCCATCGGTGGTATTTTCAAGTGGATCGAAACCCCGCCGACCGATCCCAACAGCCGTCGTCAATTGGTCCTTTGTCTTGTTGCCGCGACACGGCGTCTCGCGCGGCGTTGGTCGCTGGACCCTGGGCAGGACGCACCATCCGAAGCCTGGAACGAAATCGCCGGCCTGATCGCGGAGGGTCTGCTGCGGGAGCACGAGGCGGTTGCCCTCCTTGATGCCGATACCGCGGCCCTCGATCGCCTGGCCGCCACCGTTGCGGAACGCGCGTTGGTGTCGGGACCGCCGGCCTTCGCGCCGATCCTGCACGCGCATACGGCCGAGCGGTCGGCTGTGGTGGAGATGCCGGTCCCACCAGGCACCCTCTCTGTCGATATCCGCGCGCTCGGCCGGATCGGGGGGCTGGCGGAACTCTGGCAGGCGGGCGCGCCGATCGAGTGGTCCGCGCTGGATGCCTCCCACCGGGTGGTTTCATTGCCGTTGTATCCGTTCGAGGGCCAGCGGCACTGGATCGACCTGCACCAGCCTGTCGCCGCCCCTGTCGTCCCCCCGATGCCCGATGATCAGGCGTTGCTGGATCGTCTCGACTCCTATGCGGCCCATCGCCTGCTCGTGGCCTTGGAGCGTGCCGGCGCGATCACGCCGCTGGGGATCGGCATGACGCGTGCCGACATCGCCCGCCGTTGCCTGCGCCTGCCAGGTTACGCGCCGCTGCTCGATGCCTGCCTGGATGTCCTCGGACGGCATGGGCTGGTGGCGCTGGATGGTGCCCAGGTCCGTGCCTTGGCCGAACGCGCCGCCGTCATCGCCGAGGCGCAGGCGATCCGCGCCGGACTGGCGGGCGAGACGACGATGGCGGGGCTGCTGGACGCCGTGGATCGTTGCGTGGGCGCTCTGCCCTCGGTCCTGGCGGGCGAACAGCCGGCCGAGGACGTGTTGTTCCCAGCCACCGATCCCGATCTGGTCGACCGGCTGCTCCACGACCTGCCTGGCGATCGGGCCTGCCTGGACCTGACCGCGGCCGCCGTCGCCGACGCGGTGGCGCACCGGCTGCGGGAACAGCCAGGACAGCTCGTCCGGATCATCGAGGTGGGGGCCGGCACGGGTATCGCGACGGCGTGCGTGATCGCGGCGCTCGTTCCGTACGCCGCTCATGTTGATTACGTTTGCACCGATCGTTCCGCCACGCTGCTGGCCGTTGCGCGCACCCGCGTGGCAGGCGGTCCGATCACGCCGGAGTTCACGCGCCTCGACCCCGCTGCCCCCGGGGGGCCGTTCGACATCGCGCTCTCCGTCAACGCACTGCATGGGCGCAAGCCGGCTGGTGATCGGGTGCGCGGCCTGTTGCGCACGGATGGCGTCCTGATCGTAAACGAACCAGTCTGTGATCGTGACATATTCACCGTGACCCTGGGCCTGCGGGCAGGATGGTGGGACCGGACCGCGGCACCCCTGACGCCCGAGGATTGGCGGCTCACCCTGCGCGATGATTTTCGTGAGGTCAGCCTGTCCGGCTCCGCGTCCCGGGCCGTCCTGGTCGCCCGCGGCCCGGACCGCCCGATTGCGACGGAACTCGAACCAACCGTGGCGCGAGCCCGCCCCCAACCCGCGCCGCCGCCGCCCGTTCGGCAGGAGCAAGCCCCGATGCCGACCCCCGCCCCCGCTGATGATCCCGCTCTGCTCGCCCTGATCCGAGATGCCGTGGCCCGCGCGGTGGAGGGCGAACCGGACACGATCACCGACGACGCCAGGTTCGTCGATCTCGGCGTTGATTCCCTGGCTGCCAGCGATCTGACCATGATCCTGACGGAGACGCTGGGGCGCACGGTTTCGCCCCATACCATTGACGATCATCCCACGCCGCGCCGGCTTGCCCGCCATCTGGCGGGGCAGGGCGGCGCCAAACCGGTCGCGTCCGCACCGCCGCCGGTCGTGCCCCCGATTCCACCGGCCGCCGCCGAACCGACCCACGTCTGGCGCGTGGGACGCGCGGGCGATCTCGGCTCCCTTCATGGTCACGAGACACCCCGCCGCCCGCCCGGCCCCGGAGAGGTGGAGATCGAAACCGAGGCCGTCAGCCTGAATTTCCGTGATGTCATGGAAGCCCTCGGCCGCCTCGGCACCAAGCCGGCCCCGCTGGGGCTGGAGTTCGCCGGACATGTCACGGCGATCGGTCCGGGCGTTGCTGGCTTCGCCATCGGGGACCCCGTGCTGGGCCTGCACGTCGGCAGCCTGGCGCGGCATGTCGTGACGCCGGCCAGCCTGCTCGCCCCCCTGCCGCCAGGTCTGACCCTGGCCGAGGCCGCCAGCATCCCGATCGTCTTCCTCACCGCCTCCTGGACGTTGGAGCGGATCGCGCGGCTGGGGCCGAAGCAGTCGGTGCTGATCCACGCCGCGACCGGGGGTGTCGGACTGGCCGCCATACAGATTGCCCGACTGGCCGGGGCCACCGTCCTCGCCACCGCCGGCAGCCCGGAGAAGCGCGCGTTCCTGAGCGACCTCGGCATTGCCTGCGTGGCCGATTCCCGCGATCTGTCCTTTGCCGATGCGGTGCGGGATGCGACGGGCGGCGAGGGCGTCGACTTGGTGCTGAACTGCCTCGCCGGCGCGATGACGGATGCCGGCCTGGGCCTGGTGCGCCCCGGCGGCCATTTCATCGAGATCGGCAAGACCGACCTGCGCGATCCGGCGGACCATCCCGACATCACCTACACGATCTTCGACCTGCTGGCCGAGATCGACCGCGATCCCGACTTGGTCGGCCGGCGCCTCGGCGCACTGCTGGATCGTTTCGACAGCGGCGAACTGACCCCCATCCCGATCCGTACGTTCCCTTTCGCCGAGGCGTCGGACGCGCTGCGCTTCCTCGCCCGCGCCCGCCATATCGGGAAGGTGGTGCTGAGCGACGCGGTCGCCGCCGTCCCCGTGCCACGGCCCGTCGTCGAGAGGCGTTTGCCCATCCAGGCCCCGCCCTTCGTTGTCCCGATCGTTGTTGCACCGATCGTCCCGGCCCCGACGGCCTCACCGATCACTGATGCGCGGGCCGAGCCGATCGCAACGCCGGTCATCGAGACCCGGGACGAACCGATTGCCATCGTCGGCATGGCCGGCTGCTTCCCCGGGGCACCCGACATCGGCGCGTTCTGGCGCCTGTTGCGGGATGGTATCGACGCGGTCGGCTCGGTCCCCGCTGGCCGGTGGGACAAGCGGGAATTCGCCGCCCACGGCGTCCCCGGTGAAGGACGACCGCAACACCGCGCGGGCGGCTTCCTCGCCGACGCGGAATGTTTCGATGCGGCGTTCTTTGGCATCTCCCCGCGTGAGGCGTTGCTGATGGACCCACAGCAGCGGGTGATCCTGGAGCAGACCTGGCTCGCCCTGACCGACGCGGGAATCAGGCCGCAGGGCGGGTCACAGACCCGCACGGGCGTCTTCATCGGCGCGAGTGCCGCCGACTACACGCAGAAGGCCGCATTGCTGGGGCTGCCGATTGACCGCCCCTCCTTGCTCGCCCAGATGCCCTCGTCATTGTCCGCTCGGCTTGCCTACCTGTTCGACCTGAAGGGGCCGGCGCTGACCGTCGACATGGGCTGCGCCTCGGCCGTCGCCGCGATCAAGCTGGCGGTGGACGCCCTGCGGCGTGGAGAGGTCGAGGTCGCCGTCGCCGGCGCGGTCGCGGTGCAGAGCACGCCGCAGCTTGCCGTTATGGCCGACCAGGCGGAAATCCTGGCACCGGACGGACGCTGCCGCTCCTTCGCCGCGGATGCCGCCGGGCTGGGCCTGTCGGAGGGCGCGGGCGTGATCGTCCTGCGCCGCCTGTCCGATGCCACGGCCCGAGGCGACACGGTCCATGCCGTCATCCGCGCCGTGGCGGTCAGCCAGAACGGCGCAACGAACGGCATCAGCGCGCCCTCGGTTGCCGCACAAACGACTCTGGCGCGTGACACATTCGCCGCCGCCGGGATCGCGCCGTCCGCGGTCTCCTATGTCGAGGCGCATGGCGTCGGCACAAAGGCCGGCGACACGGCCGAGGTCACCGCGCTGGCCGAGGTGTTTGGCACCGACCGGGCGCTGCCCATTGGCTCCGTCAAGAGCAACATCGCCCATACGCTGGCCGCCGCCGGCATGGCCGGACTCTTCAAGCTGGTGCTGCAACTTCGGCACGGCCAACTGGCGCCGTCCTTGCACGCCGGGGCCAACCCGCTGCCGGCACTGTCGGGTGGCGGTCTGATGGTGAACACGCGTCTGACACCCTGGGTTGGGCCTCGTCTCGCCGCGCTGAATGCCTTCGCGATCAACGGCAGCAACGGGTTCATGCTGGTCGAGGAAGCGCCGGCCCCAGCGATCCAGGCGCCGGCGTTTCCCCCCTGCGGCGCCCTGCTGCTGATCGCCGACCGGACCGAGGCGGCGTTGCGCCGGCGTCTGGCTGACCTCTCGGATTGGCTGGACGGCGCTTCCGTCTCCCTGCCCGACCTGGCCGGGACGTTGAACGCCGCGCCCGGGGAGTTGCCATGGCGGGTGGCTTTCGTGGCATCGGACCTGGACACCTTCCGGCGCCAACTCCGGGACGGGGCCGATGCCGCCATCGGCCAGGCGCGACCGCAGGACCCCGCCACCAGCCCGGTCTTCGCCGAGATGGCAGCCCGGCTCTGCGCGGAAGCCGCCCAGGCGGATGCCTCGGTCGGCCGCACCCGCCTGCTGGCCGCGGCCCGGATGTTCGTCGATGGCACGGATGTGGTCGCGCCGATCCCGGTGGGAGCCCGCCGCGTCGGCCTCATGCCCCCGCACCGTTTCGAGCGGCAACGGTTCTGGCCAAGTGCCTCCGACGCGGTCGCTCCCGCGCCGGTGGAAACGGTTGCGTCTGAAATCAATCACGCTCCCGCCAGCGCCGAGGTCCCGCCTGATGCGGGTCCACGTAGCGAGGATCGCCGCCTGTCGATCCTGCGAGACGCAGCGGCGGCTGTCCTGCGCCTGCCGGTCTCGGCGATTTCGGACCAGTCCGCGCTGCCGCGCCTGGGCCTCGACTCCCTCCTCGCCTTCGAACTGCGCGCTCGGCTGGCGTCCGAACTGGGCGCGGCGCCGGAACCGGCCGCGCTGCTGGCGGACCAGCCCCTGGTCGCCCTCGCGGCAACCCTTCCCATGGAAGCCGGCCGATCGGTCCCGATCATCCAGCCCAACATCGCGGATCGGTTCGAGCCATTCCCCCTGACCGACATCCAGCTTGCCTATTGGCTGGGCCGCACCTCCGGCTTTGCCCTGGGCGGAGCGTGCCATGTGTATTGGGAGTTCACAGCCGGCCCCGAGCGCGATCCGGACCGCCTGGAAGCCGCGCTGAACCGCCTGATCGCGATGCACGACATGCTGCGCGCCGTGGTCCTGCCCGACGGCACCCAGCGCGTGCTGGCCGAGGTGCCGCCCTATGTCATCGAGCGTCATGGCGCCGACGTTCTGCCCGCCCTGCGTTCCGCGATGACGCGAGAGACCTTCGACCCGACGCGCTGGCCTCTGTTCCGTGTCGCGTTCAGCCAGGATGAAGCCACGACACGCGTTCATCTCGGCATCGATCTGTTGATCATCGATGTGCCGAGCCTGGCGGTGTTGTTGGGGCAGTGGGGGAGATTGTGTGCGGAACCGGGGGCTGTGTTGCCAGCGCCCGGCATCACCTTCCGCGACTACGTTCTGCATCAGCGGCGGGAGGAGGACGGCCCCGCGTTCGAGGCGGCCGAGGCGTATTGGGCGGCGCTCGCCCCATCCCTGCCGCCGGCTCCGGTTCTGCCGGACATGAAGCCGCTGGATGCGCGGGCGGAATGGGCATGGAACCGGCATCGTGATGTGCTGGATCGCGATGATTGGGCTCGGCTGCGGTCTCACGCGCGGGCGGCCGGGGTTACGCCGGTGGCCGTGCTGGTCACCGCCTTTGCCGAGGTACTGGCGCGCTGGGCCGCCGCGCGGCGGTTCACGGTCAACCTGACGGTCAATGACCGCCAGCCGATCCATCCCGATATCGCCGCGGTGATTGGCGATTTTACGTCCACGGTGCTGCTGGGCCTCGATCTCGACACGCCGGTTCCCTTCGCGGACCGCGCCCGTGGCACGGGTGGAGACCTCGCCACCCATCTCGGCCATGCGCGCTACACCGGCGTGCGGGTGCTGCAACAGCGCGGCGATGGCCTGATGCCGGTCGTGTTCACCAGCATGCTTGGCTACGGCGCCCTGTCCGGCCCGCTGGGGCGGTTGGAGCACGGGGCGACCCGCACGCCGCAGGTCTGGCTCGACGCGCAGGTGATGGAGGATGACGGCGCGCTGGTCTTCACCTGGGACGCGATCGACGCCTTGTTCCCCGATGGCCTGATGGGCGGGATGTTCGCTGCCTGGGGTTCGGCCTTGCGCGCGCTGGCGTCCGACGCGGCTGTCTGGGAGCGTCCGCTCTCGGGCTGGCTGGATGACACGGAACAGGCGCGCCGCGTGCGCCGGAACGCGACCGATCATCCGCTGCCGGAGGGGCTGCTGCACGAACCCTTCCTGCGGCAGGCGCTGGCCTATCCGGACCGTGTGGCCGTCATCGGGCCGGATGGGACGGTGACCCATGGCGACCTGCTGCGCCACGCAAGCGCGGTGGCCGAGGCGTTGGGCGAACTGCCACCCGACCAACTGGTGGCCGTGTCGCTGCCGAAAGGATGGCGGCAGGTCGCGGCCGTGATCGGCGTGCTGATGGCCGGCGGTGCCTACCTGCCGATCGACCCGACCCTGCCCAAGGCGCGCCGGCATCATCTCGTCGCGCGCGGAGAGGCTTCGGTTGTCCTGACGCTCGATGCGTTGGGCCTGGGTTGGCCGGACGGCATACGGGTCCTTGCGATGGAAAGCATCGAGCCGACCTCGGCCGCGATGCCGGTCCCACGCGCGAAGCCGCATGATCTGGCCTATGTGATTTTCACATCCGGCTCGACCGGCGAACCGAAGGGCGTGATGATCGAGCATCGCGCCGCGCTGAACACGATTCTCGACGTCAACGACCGCTACCGGGTGACCGCGGCGGATCGCGTGCTGGGCCTGTCGTCCCTGGGCTTCGATCTGTCCGTCTACGATATCTTCGGCGTGCTGGGCGCGGGCGGCGCGATCGTCCTGCCCGACCCGCGTTCGGCCGCCGATCCGGCGCATCTGGCCGACCTGCTTCGCTCGCATGGCGTGACGATCTGGAACTCCGTCCCGATGTTCGTGCAACTGTTCCTGGAAGCACAGGACGCCGCGGATGCGCTGAAGCGGCTTCGGCTGGTGATGATGAGCGGGGACTGGATCCCGATCGGCCTGCCGCCGCGGCTGCACCAGGCCAATCCGGCGCTGGACGTGATCAGCCTCGGTGGCGCGACCGAGGCCTCGATCTGGTCGATCGCCTACCCGATCGGTGCGCCCGACCCGGCCTGGGCCAGCATCCCCTATGGGTTCCCCATGCGAAATCAGCGCTTCCATGTGCTGGACGAACATCTGAACGATTGCCCCGACTGGATCGCGGGGGAGTTGTTCATCGCCGGCGTCGGGCTGGCGCGTGGCTACTGGCGGGATGAGGCGATCACGGAATCCCGCTTCATCACCCATCCGGTCACCGGGGAGCGTCTGTATCGCACCGGCGACCTAGGCCGGTATCGCGATGACGGGGTGATCGAGTTCCTCGGCCGCAATGACGGCCAGGTGAAGATCGGCGGCTACCGCATCGAACTCGGAGAGATCGAAGCAACGCTGGCTCGGCATCCGAAGGTGCGCCATGCGGCGGTGGTCGTGCGGACCGATGCGGATGGGCATCGGTCCCTGATGGCGTTCCATGTGTCGGATGGCGTCGACGCGGCGGAACTGCGGGACCATGCCGGGCGGACATTACCCGGATACATGATCCCGGCCGCGTTCCAACGGCTGGAGGCCATGCCGCTGAACGCCAACGAGAAGGTCGATCGCAGGGCGCTGGTGGCCTGGCGCGCGCCAGCGGTTGCGGTTGAAACGACGGCACCCGCCCCAGCGGCGTTGGAAACGCAAATCCTGGCGATCTGGCGCGATGTCCTGCGGAACCCGCTGCTGCCGCCCGATGGCAAGCTGTTCGAGCATGGTGCGCACTCCTTCCATGCCGTCGATGCCAACACCCGGATCAACCGGACGCTGGGCGTCGGCTGCACGGTGACGGATATTTTCGAATTCGCGACGGTGCGCGCTTTGGCCGCGGCCTTGGCGGAGCGGGGCGGCCCGCCCCAGCCGACCTCGGTCGCGGCCGCCTTGCCGGCGCCGCTCTCGCGTGTCCAACGACGGCGCCAGTTCCGCGCCGGTCGGCCGGCCTAGGAGTCCCTGAGCATGCATGGAACCGAAGCCGACGCGGCGCTGGACGGAATTGCCATTATCGGGATGGCCGTGCGCCTGCCCGGTGCCTCCGACGTCGATCAGTTCTGGCGCAACCAGATTGCCGGCATCGGCGCGATCCGCCGGCTGGACGATGATGCGCTGCTCGCCGCCGGGTTCAGCCCCGCGGACCTGACCGATCCCGCTCTGGTCCGCGCCTATGGTGTGCTGGATGATGTCGGGCGGTTCGATGCGTCGTTCTTCGGGTTTCCGCCCGCGCGTGCCCAGGCGCTCGATCCGCAGCAGCGCCTGCTGCTGGAAGTCGCGTGGCAGGCGATGGAGCATGCCGGCCATGGCCCCGGCACGGACGCGGGCACCGTCGGCACCTATCTGTCGATCACCCAGAGCAGCTACGGCGGGTCGGCGATCCATGACCTCGCGGACAGCTTCTTCGCCCTGACCTCCCGCGACAAGGACTACGCGGCGTCGCGCGTGGCCTACAAGCTGGACCTGACCGGTCCCGCCATGATGGTGCAGGCGGCGTCTTCGGGCTCCCTCGCGGCCGTGCATGCGGCGGTTGAGGCTCTGGTCAGCGGCCAGTGCGACATGGCGCTGGCGGGGGGATGCTCGATCGCCTTGCCGCAGGGGGCCTATCGGCACGCACCCGGGCTGATGCTGTCGGCGTCCGGTGTCTGTCGCGCCTTCGATGCGCGGGCGGACGGAACCGTGCCAGGGAACGGGCTGGGCGTCGTCGTGCTCAAGCTGCTGTCGCGCGCGGTCGCGGATGGGGACACGATCCATGCGGTGATCCGCGGCTCCGCAATGAACAATGACGGGGCACAGAAGACCGACTACCTGGCACCCTCCGTGCAGGGCCAGGCGCGCGTGGTGGGGGAGGCGCTTGCGGTCGCCGATGTCGATCCCGGCTCGATCGGCTACATCGAAACCCATGGCACCGGCACGCTGATCGGCGATCCGATCGAGATCCGCGCGCTGGCCCGGGTGTTCCAGCGGGCGGATTTTGGCGAGGCCCGCTGTGCGTTGGGGTCGCTGAAGCCCTCGATCGGGCATCTGCATGTCGCGAGCGGGGTGGCCGGCCTGATCCGCGCGGCCCTGGCGGTGCGGGAGGGGGTGATCCCGCCCAGCCTGAACCACGATGTCGCCAATCCGGAACTCGATCTTGCCGCGACGCCGTTCTTCGTCACCCGGACCGCCGCCTCCTGGCCGGTCGAGGGGCCGCGTCGCGCCGGCGTCAGCGCGTTCGGCCTGGGCGGCACCAACGTCCACGTGGTGCTGGAACAGGCGCCGCCTCTGCCCCCGCGCCCGCCCGCGCCCCGGGCTGCCTTGCCCTTGGTGCTGAGCGCGAAGACCGAGGCCGCTCTGCACCGGTCCGCGGCGACCCTGGCGGCGCATCTGCGGGCGGAACCTGGGATCGACCTGGGGGACGTGGTTTGGACGCTTGCCGTCGGACGGCAGCGGTTCGCGCACCGGCTGGCCGTTCTGGCGGCAACGCCGTCCGAGGCCGCGGCGGCGCTGGAGGCTGGTCCCACCCGGATCGAGGCGGCCGGCGTCATGGCGGACGCCGCGCGCGCCTGGGTGGCCGGGGATGATGTCGATTGGGGCCGGCTGTTCGCCGAACGGCCGGTGCGGCGGGTGCCGTTGCCGCAATACTCGTTCGAGGCCGAGCAGCATTGGTTTGCCCAGGCCGTAGCGACGCCCGCCGTTGCCACACCCCGAACAGCGAAAGTCCCGGCGCCCTCATTGGACCTGCTGTCCGGCCTGCGGGACCTCGTGGCCGAGATCCTCCGCATGGATGCGGACACCCTCGATCCTGACCTGACCTATGAGGCGTTCGGGGTCGACTCCCTGCTGGTCAACAGCATCACCCTGGCCCTGCAACGACACGTCCCAACCCTGCGCGCCACGGTGCTGTTCGAGTTCAACACGCTCCGCCGCCTGGCCGACCATCTGACGCAGATCGGCGCCAGCCTTCCCGTCCGGGACACTGTGGAACCGGCGGCCGCTCGCGTGACGGAAGACGCCATCGCGATCATCGGCATGGCCGGCCGCTACCCTGGCGCGCCCGACCTGGCGACCTTCTGGCGCAACCTGCGGGCCGGCAAGGACAGCATCACCGAAGTCCCCGCCGATCGCTGGGACTGGCACACGCATGTCGATCCCGAGCGCAAGGACCGCGCCTACACGCGCTGGGGCGGCTTCATCGAGGGCGCCGACCGCTTCGATCCGCTGTTCTTCGGCATCTCTCCCCGGGAAGCCAAGCTGCTCGACCCGCAGCAGCGTCTGTTCCTGGAAACCTGCTGGGCCGCCATTGAGAACGCCGGCTACACCCGCCTCCGCCTGAAAGCCGCCGCACAGCGGGCCGGTGGAGACGTCGGCGTCTTCGCCGGGGTGATGCACAACGCCTATCGCCTGCTGGGCATGGACGCCGTCGCCGCCGGGCAACTGGTGCAGTCGAACCATTGGTCGATCGCCAACCGCGTGTCCTATCTGTTCGACTTCACCGGGCCGTCCCTGGCCGTCGACACGGCCTGTTCCGCCTCCCTGTCCGCCATCCATCTGGCGTGCGAGAGCCTGCGCCGCGGCGAATGCGGCGTGGCCATCGCGGGCGGGGTCAACCTGGTCCTGCATCCGCAGCAGCCGCTGGAACTCTCCCGCGCCGGAATGCTGTCGCACGGCCCACGCTGCAGCGCGTTCGGCGAAGCCGGGGACGGCTTCGTGCAGGGCGAGGGGGTGGGCGTCATCGTCCTGAAACCACTCGCCGCCGCCCTGGCGGATGGGGACCGCATCGAGGCCGTCATTCGCGGATCGGCGATGAACGCGGGCGGCAAGACCTCCGGCTATACCGTGCCGAACCCCCGCGCGCAGGCGGAGGTCGTGACGAGTGCCTTGCGCCAAGCCGGAGTCGATGCCGCCAGCATCGGCTATGTCGAGTGCCACGGCACCGGCACGAGCCTGGGTGATCCGATCGAGATCGCCGGCCTGTCGGACGCGTTCGGCCGGACCGGTGGGCACTGCGCCATCGGCTCGGTCAAATCCAATATCGGCCATCTGGAGGCCGCCGCCGGCATCGCCGGCCTGACCAAGGCTGTCCTGCAACTCGGCCACCGGGAACTGGTCCCGTCCCTGCACGCGAGCCCCCGGAACCCGCGGATCGATTTCGCCTCCGGGCCTTTCGCGGTGCAGGAGACGCTGGCGCCCTGGCGGGATGGGCCGCGTCGGGCGGGCGTGAGCTCCTTCGGCGCCGGTGGAGCGAATGTGCACGTGGTGCTGGAAGAAGCGCCGCCCGCGCCTCCGACCCCGTCCGGCGCTGGCCCCTGGGTCGTGCCCGTGTCGGCGCGCGACCGTGAACGGCTGGGGGTCATGGCCGCCGCCCTGCGCGACTGGCTGACGGCGAACCCGTTGGACATCGCCGACATCGCCTACACCCTGGCGGTCGGGCGGGAGGCGATGGAGGCGCGGGTTGCCTTCGTCGTGACCGGTCTGCCCGAGCTGCTGGACAAACTGGCCCATCTCCCGGAACCGGCCACCGCCCTGGGTGCCGAACCTCGGCTGGACGATCCGCGCGCGCTGGCCCGCCATTGGTCTGCTGGCGGCCAGGTCGATTGGATGGCGGTTTATGCGGGGCAATCACGGCGCCCGGTGGCGTTGCCGGCCTATCCGTTCCTGCGGGAACGCCACTGGCTGCCCGAAACCCCCGCCCGTCCCGTCCACCTCCCCGACGCCCCACCCCGGCCCGGTCTGCTCGGCGAGGCTGAACCCACCCTGGCGGCCGAGGCCAGATGGCGGGTTGCCCTGGATGCCGCGGACCCGGTGGTCGCGCATCACCAGGTCATGGGGGAGCCGACCCTGCCAGGTGTCGCCACCATCGCCCTGGTCACCGAGGCTGCCCATCGCCTCGGCCGCACCTTACCTCTCCGCCTGTCGGGCCTGACCTGGCTGCGTCCCGTGCTGGCCGGCGCCAACCCGATCCTGTCGATGCGGGATACGCCGGACGGCTGGCGGTTTGAACTGTCGGTCGAGGGCGTTGTCCACGCGACCGGGTTGGTGGCGGCGGATGGGGCAGTGGCGGCGCCGGTCCTGGCGGCACTGGCCGACCAGGGCGCGGGCAATGGTCGGAGCATGGGGGGAGCCGACCTGTATGCTCGCCTCGGCGAACGGGGGCTGGATTACGGACCGGCCTTCCGCACGATCGAGAGCCTGACGGTCTCGGCGCGTTCGGCCACCGCGGTTGCACGGTCCCGCGATGCGGTGGGCCTCGACCCCGGCCTGCTGGATGCGGCGCTGCAACTGACCTCGGTGCTGATCGACGACGGCGCCGGTGCGCTGCCGCTGCCCTTCGCGGTCGGGGAAGTCGAAATCCGCCGCATGCCGCCCTCGGACTGCCGGATCACGGTGCGTCGCCTGGATGACGGGTCGGAGGCCGGCATTGTCCGCTTCGACGCGCTGATCGCCACGCCGGCCGGTGAGCCTTGCGTCATCCTGCATGAACTCGCCGGTCGGATGCGTCCGGCCTCGGTCGCCGTCCCCCGTTGTTACGAACCGGTCTGGGTCCCGCGCGCCGTGGTGGCGGACGTGATCGACGCCGGAGCAACCCTGGTCGTCGCCGACCCGGATCACCCGGCCTCCGCGGCCGTCCGCGCCACGCTCTCCGGCGCGCGCTGCGTTCCGACCGATGCGGCGACCCCTGACGCGGACCGGATCGTCTTCGTGCTGGCCGAGACGGAAAGCGCCCTCGACTGCCTGCGGCGTCTGATCCAGGAACGCGCCCGCGCGCTGGGGTCCCGCCCGTTCGTCCTGACCGTCCTGGCCCTGCGGACCCAGGCCGGCATCCCGCCCTGGGCGGCCGCCGCCTTCGGCCTCGCGCGCGTCGCGGGGCGGGAGTTCCCGTCCTGGTCCGTCCGTTGTGTCGCCGTGGATCGGCTTTCCGACATCCCCGCCGCCCTTGGCGATGCTGGTGACGCGCTGGGTCGGGAAGTGACCTGGCACGCGGGACACCCTCAGGTCCGCGCTCTGCGCCTGGTCCGCCCGACGCCGGTGCGACCCGCCTTCCGTCGTGACGGCGTCTATGTCCTGCTAGGGGGCGTGGGTGGGATAGGCCTGGAACTCGCGAGCCACATCGCCACCCGCCACGGCGCCCGCGTTGCCCTGATCGGCCGCACGCCGCCCGATCTCGCGCGTCAGATCCGGATCGATGCCCTGGATGGCGCCGTCGCGTTCTTCCAGGCCGATGCCCGAGACGCAGCCTCGCTCCGGCAGGCGGTGGCGGCGGTCCGGGCGCGGTTCGGTCCGATCACCGGGGCGGCGCACTCGGCGATCGTGATGGAGGACCAGTCGCTCGCCCGCATGTCGGATCAGGCGTTCCACGCCGCGTTCGACGTCAAGGCGGCCGGCACGGTCAACCTGGTGGATGCCCTGGCGGGGGAGACGCTGGACTGGTTCGCGTTGTTCTCCTCGGCCAATTCCTTCGCCGCCAATGCCGGTCAGGCGAACTATGTCGCCGGCTGCGCCTTCAAGGATGCCTATGCGTCCGAGGCCGCCGAACGTTTGGGCTGCCCCGTGCGTGTCATCAACTGGGGCTTCTGGGGAGAGGTCGGGCGCGTCGCCGATCCCGCCTACCGGGAGCGTCTCGCGCGCCGGGGCGTGCAGCCGATCACCACGGCCGAGGGCCTCGCCGCCGTCGAGGCGATCCTGGGCGGTACGCTCGAACAGGTCCTGGTGCTGAAGGCCGAAGACCGCGTCCTGCGGGAACTGGGCGTCGAGGAAGCCGGCGAGGTCGTTGATGATGCAACCATCGCGCTACGCGAACATGCGGCGCTGGATGCGCTGACCCGGCGGGCGGTCGCGGCCTGGGCGGCCGAGCATCGGCTCTCGGCCGAGACGGTTGCCCCGCGCCACCGTCGCCTGCACGCGGCCCTGGTCGAAATGCTGTCCCGCGCGACCGATGCGGCCATGGACGTGGGGGGCGAGGCCGCTTTCGTGGCCGCCCATCCCGCCCTACGCCCGCATGTGATGCTGCTGCGCCGCTGCCTCGATCATTGCGACGCCGTGCTACGAGACACGATGCCAGCGACGGAGGTGCTGTTCCCTGCTTCATCCATGTCCCTGGTGGAGGGGATCTATCGTGGCGACCGCCTGACCACCCACTGCAACGCGCTGGTCGCGACCGCGGTGCGTGACGCGGCGGTTGCCAAAGGCAGGCCGGTGCGGGTGTTGGAGGTCGGGGCCGGTACCGGCGGCACGTCGGCGGCCGTGCTGGCCGCGTTGGACACGGCCGGGGCGCCGGTCGAGTATGTCTATACCGATGTATCCCGTGCCTTTGCCCTGCATGGGGAGAAGCGGTTCGGCGCACAGTACGGGTTCGTGCGCTTCGGTGTGCTCGATCTGGGTCGCGATCCGGTCGCGCAGGGCTACGATCCCGCCAGCTTCGATATCGTGCTGGGCGCCAATGTCGTGCACGTCACGCCCGACCTGTCCGAAACGGCGGAACGGTTGCGGCGTCTGCTGGCACCTGGCGGGACGCTGGTGCTGTATGAGATGACGGCGGTGCCGGACTTCGCCACGGCGACATTCGGGTTGCTCGATGGATGGTGGGCTTACACCGATCATCGTCTGGCGCACTCGCCCCTGCTGGATGCGCCTGGCTGGTCACGGGTCCTGCGCCTGGCCGGGTTCGCCGAGGTCGCGCTGCGTGGCATCGGCGGTGCCTCGGCCGCTGATTACCGCCACACCATCATCATTGGCACCGTCCCCGCCGCGGCGCGGGTCGAAGCAACACCGGTCGTTCCGGCGCGTGTAGAACCGACATCGTTGATCGAGGCCCTGCGTGCGGTCGTGGCGGACACGTTGCAGATGCGGCCCGAGCAGTTGATGCAGGACCGCAATTTCTCGGACTACGGCGCCGACTCGATCATCAGTGTCGACCTGATCGCAGCGCTGAATGATCGTTTCGGGATCACGCTGAAACCGACGATCCTGTTCAGCCACCCGACGATCGAACGCCTCGCGGAGCATCTAGGCTCCCACCACGCGGTGCGGATCGCGCCCGCGGCCCCTGCGCCTGTCGTTGCCGAACCGATGCCGGCCAAGAGCGGCGCATGGGCGGATGACATCGCGATCATCGGCGTGTCCGGCCGCTTCCCGGGCGCTGATACCGTCGACACGTTCTGGTCCAACATCCTGGGCGGCGTTGACAGCGTCCGGCCGGTGCCGCGTGCGCGTTGGGATCATGCCGCCGTCTACGATCCGTCCCCCGGCGTGCCGGGCCGGACCCAGTGCCCGGATGGCGGGTTCCTCGATGATGTCGAGAGCTTTGATCCCCTGTTCTTCAACCTCTCGCCGCACGAAGCGACGTTGATGGACCCGCAGCAGCGCCTGTTCCTGCAGGAAGCCTGGCACGCGCTGGAAGATGCCGGTTACGCCGGCCCGCATCCCGCCCATGCGCGCTGCGGCCTGTTCGTCGGCACGGTGGCGGGCGATTACGACGAACTGCTGCGCCAGGCCGGGCGGCAGCACGACGCCCAGCGCTTCATGGGCAATGCGGCGTCGATGCTGGCAGCGCGGATCGCCTACCGGCTTGACCTGCATGGGCCGTGTCTGTCGGTGGATACGGCGTGCTCCTCCTCCCTGGTCGCGCTGCAACTGGCCTGTGAGAGTCTACAACGGGGCGAGTCCGACATGGCCCTGGCCGGCGGCGTGGCGGTGCTGACCACGCCCGATTTCTATGTCGCGGCGAGCAGCGCCGGCATGCTCTCCCCCACCGGTCGCTGTCGCGCATTGGACGCTGGCGCTGATGGTTTCGTTCCAGGAGAAGCCGCGGCCGCCGTCGTGCTGAAACGCCGGCGCGACGCGGAACGGGACGGCGATACGATCCTGGCGCTGATCAAGGGCGCGGGATCAAACCAGGATGGCGCCAGCAATGG
>CANJSR010000004.1 GCA_947476855.1 Acetobacteraceae bacterium | reverse complement strand
CAAGTCCGCGGCGCTGCAATACGCGAAGGAGAATATCCGCATCAACTCGGTCCACCCCGGCTACGCCGACACGCCGCTGACCGTCGGCCGCTTCAACGATCCCGCCATCCGCGAACAACTCCTCAAGCGCACCCCCATGGGCCGGCTCGGCACCGCGATGGACATCGCGAACGGCGTGCTGTTCCTGGCGTCCGATGAATCGTCGTGGGTCACCGGCTCGGAACTGGTGATCGATGGCGGCATGACGGCGCAATAGGCGGCGCGGACCAGGCGGGGCGCATCGGACGGCATTGACGAATTTCAACGAGCCAGCCCCAAGGGGGGTGTATCAAGGGGCCCCTGCCGCACGGAAAGGAGCCGTCGATGCCAAGCGTCCCCAACACACAAGCCGCGAACCCGCTCTCGGTTGAACCAGGCACGATCCTGGTCGCCGAGGCGGAGAAGGATGGGTTCACCACGTTCCTGTTCGATGGCCGTCACGGCCTGTTCGCCGACGAACCGGTGCATCTGGGCGGGCGCGATACCGGGCCGTCGCCCTATGATCTTCTGCTCATGAGCCTAGGCTCCTGCACCGCCATGACGCTGCGTCTCTACGCAAGCCGCAAGTCGTGGCCGCTGGAACGCGTGCTGGTGCGCCTGCGCCATCGGAAAATCCACGCCGCCGACTGCGAGACCTGCGAAACCGAAAAAGGCTTCGTCGACAGCATCGAGCGGCGGATCGAACTGCTCGGACCGTTGAGCGAGGAGCAACGCGCCCGCCTGCTCGAAATCGCGGACATGTGCCCGATCCACCGGACCCTCCTGTCGGAGGTTTCAATCGATACCGCCCTGACGGCTGTACCCTGATCGGCGTTGCGCGGCACTCAATGCGCGGCGGCAGCCCCCGCCGCGGTGCAACGCCGCACGGACACGATCTCCTCCGCCAGCCGATCCAGCGGGCGTTCCGTTTCCACGGCCCCCGCCAGCATGGCTGCCCGCGGCATGCCGTAGATGAGGCAACTCGCCTCGCTTTGACCGAAAGTGCTCGCGCCGGCCTTACGCATGGCGAGCAGACCGTCGGCGCCGTCCCGGCCCATGCCCGTCATGATGATGCCAATCGCATTGCGCCCCGCCGCGGCGGCGACCGAGTGGAACAGGACGTCGACCGAAGGCCGATGGCCCGAAACCGCCGGCCCCTCATGCAGTCGACAGACGTAGTGCGCGCCGCTTCGCACGAGTTCGAGATGCCGAGCGCCCGGAGCGATATAGACGTGACCTGGCAACACGCGCCGCCCGTCCGTTGCCTCCATCACGCTGACCGCGCATTGGGCGTCCAGACGGCGGGCGAACGAAGACGTGAAGCCAGCGGGCATGTGTTGCGCAACCAGAACCGCGGGCGCGCCGGCCGGCAGTCGCCCGATCACGCTCTGCAGCGCTTCCACCCCGCCGGTCGATGCGCCGATCGCAACGATTCTGCCGGCGGTTGAAAGACTGGGATCGGCGACCAGGGGCCTCTCACTGACGCGCGCCCTCGCGCTGGCCCGCGGTTTCGCCATGGCGGCCGCCTTCACCTTGCCGATCAGTTCGGCCGAGAGTTCGGCCATCCCCGTGCGGAGATCGATCAACGGCTTTCCGACGGAGTCGATGGCGCCCAGTTCAAGCGCGCGCACCGCGGCATCCGCCCCCTTCCGGGTGAGGGTCGAGACCACCACGACCGGCATCGGTCGCAGCGCCATCAGTTTCTCCAGAAAACTCAGTCCGTCCATGACCGGCATCTCGATATCGAGGGTCAGGACATCGGGTGAAAGCGCCTTGATCCGCTCCCGCGCGACCAGAGGATCAGGGGCGGTGCCCACCACCTCGATCGCGGGATCGGCTGACAGGATCTCGGTCAACATCTGGCGCATCAGCGCGCTGTCGTCGACAATCAATACACGTATCGCCACAGAATTCTCCCGTGAAGCGCTAGAACAATTCGACACTGCCGGACGTCGGCATTCGCGACGGGAAGACCGGTGCTTGGACCTCGGCCGGTGTCGCATGCGGCGGCAGTTCAACCATGAACGCCCGCCCGCTCACCGGCATGTACGCAAGCCGTCGCGCCCGGCTTCCCCGCAATTCGGTCGCTAATGGAACGAGTCCCTCGGTCCTAAGATAGTCCTCGACGTAGTTGGCGTTTCGCTCCCCGATCTCGCTGCTATCGGGGCCGATGCGGGCGCCACCAAAGACCTTGACCTCCAGCCGCTCCCGTCGGCCGCCCTGGCGGAGGATGCCGTTTATGAGCTGCTCCATCGCGAAATTGCCATAGCGCAGGCTGAAGGCCGCGCGCCCCCACCGACCATCGGGGCTTTCCGGCAACATGAAGTGGTTCATCCCCCCCACCCCGGCCACCGGGTCCCTGATGCAGGCCGACACGCAGGAGCCGAGTATCGTGAGCAACAATGTGTCGGGCGCATCGCTGATGACGTGATCGCCAGGCGCGAGCTTGACGACGTTTCGGCCATGGCGTGGATCATTCAGGCTCCGCCCGGCCGCACGTCGTATCTCCGTCATCGCACGCGCCTGTGAATGGTCCGGCCGATATGATCAAAACGGTCAGTAATATTGTGGAGAGTCTCCGAATGGCCGACAAAGAGATGGCCATTCGGCACCAGCAGTTCCGCGAACCGGTCGAACAGGGTCCGCTGCGTGGCCTTGTCGAAATAGATCACCACGTTGCGGCAGAATATGACGTCGAACTGTCCCTTCATCGGCCAGGGGCCAAGAAGGTTGAGACTGCGAAAGGCGATCAGGGACTTCAGCTCCGGCCCCATCTCGACCGTTTCGGAGTCAATCCGCTTGACATGGGCGCGTCGCACCTCCGCCGGGATCGCGGCGGTACGCTCCATCGGGTATCGTCCGGCCGCCCCCAGCGCGACCATGTCGGTGTCGATATCGGTCGCCAGGATGCGGGCATCCCAGCGATCGATATCCGGCATGGCGCCGCGGAGTGTCATGGCAAGCGTATAGGGTTCCTCGCCAGACGAGCAGCCGGCCGACCAGACGCGCAGGCGACGATTGGTCCGCGGCAGATTCGGCAGCAGCTCGTTGCCGAGGAAATCGAAGTGATGACGCTCCCGGAAGAACCCCGTCAGGTTCGTCGTGATCGCATTGATCATCCGAACCCGTTCGGCATCGCCATCCGGCCCCTCGACGATCGCGCGATAGGCCGCGAAACTGTCGAGGTTGAGCGCCCGAAGGCGCCGCCGGAGCCGGCTGTAGACAAGTTCACGCTTTCCGGCGGTCAGCACGATGCCGGAGGACTTTCGAACCATGGCGACGATCGCCTGGAAGTCCTCGGCTGTCAGTGGTGCTTCGGCGAAAGGGGCCTCCAGGGTCTCCGTGCTCATGGGATTGCTCAGAACTCCTTCCAGTCGTCATCGTCGCTGGCGGACGCCGCCACTGCCTTCCGCCCTTGCGTGGCCCGAGACGCTGTCGCGGCGGGCTTCCGCGCCTGTGGGCGGGGGGCCGGGCCACGCGTGGTCGTCGCGGCCGC
Organism: Acetobacteraceae bacterium; assembly: GCA_947476855.1. Next base: position 33,654 of record CANJSR010000004.1, on the reverse strand, counting down.
AGGGGCAACGGCATGACCCTGTGCCAGAACGAAACCACCCACCATGTGCAGCAACCCTTCGGTCTGCTCCTCCATCGACTTGGCGGCGGCGGCGGCCTCCTCAACCAGCGCGGCGTTCTGCTGCGTGATCTTGTCCATCTGCGAGACGGCGGTGTTGACCTGATCCAGACCGCCGGACTGCTCCTGCGAGGCAGCCGAAATCTCCGCCATGATGTCGGTCACACGTTTCACCGACATGACGATCTCGTCCATCGTCTGCCCGGCCGAGGCTACGAGTTTCGAGCCGTCGTCAACCTTCTCAACCGAGTCGGAGATCAGTGCCTTGATCTCTTTCGCGGCGTTCGCGCTGCGTTGCGCCAGGCTGCGGACCTCGGCGGCGACGACCGCGAAGCCGCGGCCCTGATCGCCGGCCCGCGCCGCCTCGACGGCCGCATTCAGCGCCAGAATGTTGGTCTGGAAGGCGATCTCGTCGATCACGCCGATGATGTCGCTGATCTTGCGGCTGGACTGGGTGATGCCGTTCATCGTGCGAACGACTTCATTCACAACCATGCCGCCGCGCGTGGCGATGTCGCTGGCAGAGCCTGCAAGCTTGTTCGCCTGCTGGGCGTTGTCGGCGTTCTGACGCACGGTGCTGGTCAGTTCCTCAAGGCTCGCCGATGTCTCCTCCAGGGAGGCAGCCTGCTCCTCGGTGCGCTGGGAGAGATCCGTGTTGCCCATCGCGATCTCACGTGCCGCGACCGAAATGGTGCCGCAGCTCTCGGATATCGTTGCCAACACGCCTGACATGGTGTCGAGCATGCCGTTCAACCCGCTGCAGAGTTCACCGATCTCACCGGTCTTGCCGGTCATGTCGATGCGCCTGCTCAGGTCGTTGGTCTGCGCAGCCGAAACGATCACCTGAGTCTCGGCCACCGCGCGCTTCAGCGCCTCAGACATCGCGTGCTGCTGCTCCAGCGTATCGACGATGCTGTTCACGCCGCCGCACAGGCGACCGATGGCCCCGGTCTTGCCCTCGAGCGGAATGCGCCGGGTGAACTCGTTGCGCTGCGCCTCTGCCACCATGGCTTCGGTCTGCGCGACCGCTTCTTCCTGCGCCCGTGCCGCGAGCACCTGCTCGGTGATGTCCGTGGCGTACTTTACAACCTTGAAGGGCTTGCCGTCCGGATCGAGGATCGGATTGTACGAAGCCTGAATCCAAAGCTCCCTGCCGTCCTTGGTGACACGCTTGTAGCGACCGGCGTCAAACTCACCGCGGCCCAGCTTCTCCCAGAATGAGCGGTATTCGAAGCTGTCGCGATGGCCCGGCTCGACGAACATGGAATGGTGCTGGCCCGCGACTTCCTCCAGTCGATAGCCAATGACCGCGAGGAAATTCGGGTTCGCATCGAGCACACGGCCGGTGAGATCGAAGGAAATGACCGCCTGCGACTTGCCGATCGCGGATATCTGTCCCTCGTGATCTGCGCTGATATTCTTCTGGCTGGTGATGTCCGTTGCGTACTTAACCACCTTGAACGGCTTGCCATCCTGGTCGAGGATCGGATTGTAGGAGGCCTGGATCCAGACTTCCCTCCCGCCCTTGCCTATGCGCTTGTATTCGCCAGCGTCATACTCCCCGCGGCCCAACTTCTCCCAGAAGGCGCGATATGCCGCGGTCTCGCGATACGCCGGGGCCACGAACATCGAGTGATGCTGCCCCTTGACCTCTTCCAGTCTATATCCAAGCAGAGCCAGCAGATTCTCGTTGGCGTCCAGAACGCGGCCTGTCAGATCAAACGAGATCACGCCTTGGGCTTTGCCGATCGCGGCAATCTGCCCCTGGAAATCGGCGTTCCGGTTCGTCTGCTCCGTGATGTCGGTAGCATACTTGACCACACGGAAGGGACGGCCATTCTGGTCGAGGACCGGGTTGTACGACGCCTGAATCCAGACCGTGCGACCGCCCTTGCCGATACGCTTGTAAGCGCCGGCGTCATACTCGCCGCGTCCCAGCTTCTCCCAGAATGCCTTGTAGTCCGCGCTGGAACGATACGCCGGATCGACGAAGATCGAATGGTGCTGGCCACGGATTTCCTCGATCGTATAGCCGAGTGTCGTGAGAAAGTTCGCGTTGGCGCTGAGGATACGACCGTCGAGGCTGAACTCGATCACCGCCTGGGAACGGTCCATGGCGGCAAGCTGGCCTTGCTGGATGCGAAGGTCCGATACGTCCATCCATTCCAGGATGTTGCCATCATAGGCCCCGCTCGCGTCATGGCTGGCGCTGACGCTCAAGGCAAACTTCAGGTCGCCCACCGAGATGTCGGTGCGGAACGGCAACTGTGATTCATCCGCCAGAAGCCGGCGCTGGTGCTTCGGATCGTTATGGAACATGTCGATGTTCGTGCCGACAATCTTGTCGGCTTCGAAGCCCGGCCAAATCGTACGGAACGACTCCTGATTGCGGCGCAGAAGCTCCTGCGTTGCGCGATTGACGCCTGTGACGACAAAATTCCGGTCGACTGTCATGACAGCGATCGACACGCTATCAAGCGCCTCGCGTGCAAGGCGGCCGACGGTAACTTGCCGGTTGGCGTTGGTTGCATCCTCCGCCAGGACGATGGCGCGGGCCGGCACGTCGCCATCGGCCGGAACGGGCACGGCCCGCAGCCGCAGAACAACCTCGCTTCCATCCCTGCTGGCATGACGCAAATGGGTCGATACGGCCTCCGCCCGCGCAATATCCGAAACGAATGCGCGTGCGGCGGCACTGTCGCGTTCCGATGCAGCCAGCAGGGCACTGTAGGACTTGCCCGCCAACTGGGCTGGCGCCATGCCGAGCAGATTGGCGAAGTGGGGTGTCGCGCTGATGATGGAGCCATCGGCGGACACCTCGATCAGCGCCTGGTGCTGCTCCAACGCAGCGAGCGCCGCCTGTTGCCTGCGCACAACCGCACGGCGGTCACGTTCGGCTCGGCGGTCGGTGAAGCCCGGGATCCAGGCCTCTGCGGTACGGTTCATGAACATGATCAGGCCTTTGTCGTGAAGTCAGGAGTTGGACGCGGCCAGAATGGCGGCGTCGGAGGAGAAGCAGAGCAGTTGGTCGAGTGAGACCAGGGCAACCATCCCGCGCTCGAGCGGGACCAGACCGGAGATCAGGCTCTCCGGCACATCCATGCTGACGTCCGGCACGGGTCGGACATCACCGGGTGAGATCGCGATGATGTCTGACACCGCGTCCACCAGAAGCCCCGCGGTACGTGTTCCTGTCTGGATGATTACGACGACGTGCATCGGTGTCGGCGTCGTCTCTCCCTGACCAAAGCGGGCACGTAGGTCCAGTATCGGAACGATGATGCCGCGCAGGTTGATCACGCCGCGCACCCATGGCGGCGCGTGCGGAATGGCCGTGGTGGCTGTCCATCCCTTGATTTCCCGCACCGCCATGATGTCGATGCCATACTCCGCGTCACCCAGCGTGCAGGTGATGAGTTGCCGTGCGGGCTCGGTGGTCAGTACCGCGTTCGTGCCGAACGCGGACGCAGTGGTCTGCGTCGCTTGCGCGAGTTCCATATCGGTGATCCTTCAATCCTACTGCAAAGCGGCCACGGGTTCCGTGAAGGCACGCGACACGGGTGGCGCCGCCGAGGTGCCAGAGGCGAGTCCAGGCACATCCAGGATGAGAGCGACCTGTCCATTGCCCAGAATAGTTGCCCCACCGATACCATCGATGTGGCCGTAGTTTGCCTCCAGGCTTTTCACCACCACCTGCTGCTGTCCGGCCAGGTCGTCGACAACAAGCCCGAGCCGACCGGAGTGATCGGTCTCGACGATCACGACGATCGCGCGGGACGGATCGGTGACGGCGCCCGCGATCCCGAGCCGCTGATGGAGCGGCAGCAACGGCACGTAGCCGCCGCGGATGGAAAGCACCGAGCCTCTGCCAGGCACGACATGGATGTCGGCGGCCGGTGGACGGAGGCTCTCCACGATCGCGCTGATCGGAAGAATGAACGCCTCGGCTCCAACGGACACAACAAGCCCATCCAGTACGGCGAGCGTCAACGGCAGCGACAGCAGGAAGCGCGAGCCGAAACCAAAGCGCGACTCAAGCGTGATACGGCCGCCAAGAGACTGGATGTTACGGCGGACGACATCCATCCCGACACCGCGTCCGGACACCGCCGAGACTGTCTCCGCCGTCGAGAAGCTTGGCAGGAAGATCAGTTCGTCGGTTTCCGCATCCGTGAGTACGGCGTCCGGCGCGATCAGGCCGCGTTCCCGTGCTCGTGTCAGAACCTTGGTCCGGTCGATGCCACGGCCATCGTCGCTGATCTCGATCACGATGCGGCTGCTGCGTTGTTCCGCGGACAGATGGATCGTGCCCTGGCGCGGCTTGCCGGCGGCCTCGCGTATATCGGGTGGCTCGATCCCATGATCGAGCGCGTTGCGCAATAAATGGGTCAGCGGATCGGCGAGTTGTTCAACCACCGTCTTGTCGATCTCGGTCGCCTCACCGGTGATGACAAGCCGAGCCTCCTTGCTCAACTGGCTGGAGAGTTCACGCACCAGGCGGGGCATGCGGGCGAAGACGGATCGAACCGGCTGCGTGCGAATCGCCATGACGCCTTCCTGCAACTCCCGCAGGTGCTGGCTGAGCGTTTCGAGGCCGCTGATCAATCCAGGGCAGATGTCGGGTGGCAGTTGGCTGCCGATCTGAACGAGCATGGCCTGGTTGATGACCAGTTCGCCCACCAGATTGACCAGCCGGTCCACCTTCCCGACGTCGACACGTACGGACTGTGCCGCTGGCGCATCGGCACGAGAGGCCGAGGCGGCCTGCGGTCCGGCGGCCTGTTGAATGACACCTGTCGGCTCCGGTGCAGGCTCGTCGGGGCTCTCGATCACCGCCGGTGCGATTGGGTCTATCGACAGGTCGCAGTCGTCGACGACGAACTCGAACACTTCCTCGACCTTGGCCAACGGGGCGTCACCGTCGAGCGTAAAGGTCCAGCCAATGTAGGCGTCTTCCGGCTCCATCCGGTCGAGTGGCGGCAGGCTGGCGAGATCCGCGACCGCGGCGATCCGGCCAAGCCGGCCAAGCTCTCGCACCAGCAACAGCGGCTCATTCGCATTCCGGAACAGCGTGGCGTGCGGGCGGAAGCGGATCAGCCAGCCCGACACCGACGTCCGTGACTCCGGCGCGATGACGGCGGTGCCCGGTTCGGCGGTCTTGCCGGCGGCCCGCGCGAAGGACTCGATCAGCTCTGCCTCGATGCCATCATCGAGTGTCTCGCCAGCCCGTTCGGCTGAGAGAAGATCGGCCAGCGCATCCGTGCCGCGCAACAGCAGTGTGATCAGGGTTGAATCGAAGGCAAGCACGCCGTCGCGCAGCAGATCGAGCAGGGTCTCCATGGCATGTGCAAGGCCGACGAGGCGGCTGAATCCGAAGGCACCGCCGCCACCCTTGATCGAGTGAATGGCACGGAACAGCGCATGCACCGTATCGTTGTCGGCACGATCTTCCGAGAGAGCGGCAAGCTGCGCGTACGCGCTCTCCAGAAGTTCGGCGCTTTCCTCGAAATAGGTCGCGCGGAGATGGTCAAAGCTCATGCTGATCTCAGGGTGAAACGCGCTTGACGACGTCGATCAACTTCTCGGGATCGAACGGCTTGACCAGCCACCCGGTGGCGCCGGCGTTCTTGCCCTCGGCCTTCTTGCCGGCATCGGATTCAGTGGTCAGCATCAGGATCGGCACGGAACGGAACCGGGCATCCGCACGCAGCGTGCGAATCAAGGTGACGCCGTCCATGACGGGCATGTTCAGATCGGTGATGATCACTTGCGCCGGCGTGGACTTCAGCAGATCGACAGCCTTCTGGCCGTCCTCTGCCTCCCGGACCTCGTAGCCGGCCTTGCGAAGGGTGAAGGCGACCATCTCGCGCATCGTGCGAGAGTCGTCGACGGTGAGAACAAGTTTTGCCATGTCCGTGTCAGTCCTCAAGAGGGATGGCCGCATGCAGGCCAAGATCGATGATCGCCGCCCGCAGCACCGCGGACGGGCAGAGCAGTTGAAACCGCTGATTGTTTTCCCGCGCCGTCGTGGCGGCGGCGGCCAAAACCTGCAGGCACGGGGTGGAGACATTCTCAACCGCCGAACCATCCAGGATGATCCCGCCCTCGCTCAGTTGCGCGGTCAGGGATCGGCAGAGAGCCTCCGCCGCCGTGAGGTCGAGCGACGGTACCAGCGACATCGGGAGAGCCGTGACGTCCGCGGTCATGACACGCCCGAGCCGGAATGATACGGCTTCGATCCAGACGACAGGCGCGTGGACCGCTCAACCGGCGGCACTCCCCTCGTCAGCAATGACTTGCGCATGGCAGTCCCCTCAGAACATGTCGATGGTGGATCGTTCAGCGTTGCCGGCCCCGCCGGCATGCGCCTCACGCTGCGACTGCATGACGTAGGCATGTTGCATCGGCCGCAGCAGCGTCTCCTCGACCGACTCGACTGGCCCCTCGTCCCGGAGGGCGACAGCCAGGCCAGCGGCATGCGTCCCCACCTGCTCCAACCCTTCACTCACCTGATCAAGACGCTGCCTGGCGATGTCCTGGACCTGCGTGGCGCTCATGGCGGCGAGCGTGCTGCTCGCGATGTCACCGCCCGTGCTCCGTGCCGTCGCTAGGGTCGCGCGGGCGGCCTCCGCCAGTCGCGTAAAGCCGGCCTCGGCGGCGGCGGCCTGCTGTTCGGCGGTTTCAAGCAGGGCGTCCTCGGCGCGCGTATCAAGGGCATCGGAAAGCCGCTGGCGCATGATCTCGCGCAGCCGTCCGATTCCGTCGCCGACCGTGATCGAGACCCGCGCGGCCTCTCCGGCCAGGGCACGCACCTCGTCGGCCACCACCGCGAACCCCTTGCCCGCCGGGCCGGCTCGCGCTGCCTCGATCGTTGCGTTCAATGCCAGCAACCGGGTCTGCGCGGCGATCTTGGCGATCTCGGCGATGGCGGTGGAGAAGCCCTGGGTTTCTTCCGAGATCCGGGCATAGATCGCCCGGTCGGTGGAAATCTGCTCGGTGCGGCCCCGGATCTGGTCGCGCAGGTCACGCACGGCCTGGCGCATGGAGGCGATGTCCCGCGCGCTTTCCGCCGTCGTCTCCCGCGCATGGTCTTCCGCGTTCGCAAGGTCGGCGAGCAGTACCCGCACCTGTTCGTCGAGCGCGCCCAGCCGCTTGATGCTGCCCAGGGCGGCGACCTCGGAGTCCTCGATCGCGCCCTGGACCTGACGACGCAGGATCGTTGCGACTTCCTTGTAAAGAGTCAGTTCGTCGGCGACCTCGGCGACCGGCACGGCGGGTTCGTCCGAGACCGAGACCCGGATGACCGGTTCCGCCACGGGCTCATCCGTGGCCACGGGGTCCTGCCGACGTCCAACAATACGAGTGTATAGCCCGATCAACGCGTGAGCTCCTTGCATGGCGTTGCGCCCCGGATCATCCCGACTGACAACAATTGCATCAGCGAGGCACTGAGGTTTCTTCGCGGAGAGGGTCGAGTAAGGACGTGCATGAATGCTCTGAGGCGCTGCCGGTTTGTCTGGATCACGTGCTTGTACGAGTGACTGTCGCGGGCACTGCCGCGCAACAGTCAGGGACGGTGTGTTGAGCCACCCCTGATCGGGTCATGGCTCACCGCGGCGCTTCATTTTGTATGCATTGCACGTAATATCATTGCTACGGTGGATCCTCTTGCGCTCGAGACACTTCAGTCCGGTGCCTCGGTCTTCATTCGATCCCTATAGACCGCGGGGGCCAGCCAAAGGCGTCACTTTTTGTGCGAATTTGTCGACCGCGCGGAGTACCGTGGTTTCATTCCAGGAGGAGAAGGCGTCTCCCTTGGCACGACCGTGCAGATCGTCCGGCCAGCGGTTCGCCTGTTGGCCGCCGGGATGACACGGGGTCAACATGCGGTCGCGGAAGCACGACCGGAGAGACCCTGGCGGCCGGTTCGCGGCCTAGGCGATGCTCAGAGACGGGCCTTTGGTGGACACGGCCGAGCGCGCGACGGACCCGGGTGGCGGGTGCATCGATGCGGTCGTTGAGGCCGTGGCCTGGCTCCGCTCCGGCGAGCATGGTGTACGTCCTGTGTGGTGGGGTGCATCTTGAATGGGATTGATTAACGAAGGGTAAACACGGCGCCCCTTTCGCACCGGATAGGGATGCCTTGTTCCGAACAAATCCGGTTCATTCGCGCCGTCGCCGGGTTGTATCTTTTTCGATCCAATTTACGCCAGATTCAGCGGACTCGCTCTTGCGCGGTTAAATCATGCCCGAATATCATGTTTGACTGACGGGTGTGCGGGCGGAGACTTCAGGCGTGAATACAAGTGCGTACGGTAATCAGACGCATCTCTTCCCGGCCGCGGGGGGACTGTCATGACCACGACCACCATCACGGGCTCCCAGGGCGCCTATACCTTCGCGGGTGCCGGAAACACCCTGGTCAACCAGGGGACGATTACCGGACCCGTCGGTGTGAGAGCCGACTTCCTCGACAACATGGTTGTGAACAGCGGCACGATCACCAGCAACACGTCGTCCGGCCTGGGTATCCTGGTGACCTCGCGAGGCACGGTCACGAACCAGTCCTCGGGCCTGATCAGCGGCTTCTACGGCATCGGCATGGCCGGCACGGCGGGTGTCGTCGTCAACGCGGGCACCATCACCGGGGGGACCTCGACCGCCAGCCGGGGCATTTTCCTGGCCGAGGGTGGTTCCATCACCAACCTCGCCGGCGGCACGATCTCGGGCGGCATCGGCGTCGTCTCCAACCGCGCCGTGACGCTGGTCAATGCCGGGTTCATCGGCGGTTCCAGCCAGACGGCGGTGTCGCTCGCGGCCGGGTTCAACCACCGCGTGACCTTGCTGGCCGGTGGTTCCTTTGGTGGCACGGTGAACGGCGGCAACACGATCGGGGCGTCGCGGACCAGCACGCTGGCACTCGGGGCCGGCACCGCCTTCGGTCAACTGACGCTGGGGTTGGGCACCTACATCCTGAACTTCGGCCAGATCGCGATCGAGTCGGGGGCGTCATGGGCGCTGACCGGCAAGCATTCGATCGCCAACGGCGTAACGCTGACGAACAACGGAACGGCGTTCTTCGCCAATGGCACCCTGACCAATGCCGGGCTGATCCAGGGGGGCCTTTCACCCGGTGGAGGCGGGACGCTGGTCAACGCGGCCACCGGCACCGTCAGCGGCACGATCGCGATCCATGGCAACTTCGCGGCGCCGGTCGTCGTGAACAGCGGCCTGATCAGCGGTGGCACCAGCGTCGACGGCGCGGGTGTGCGGCTGTTCCAGGGCGGCACGATCACCAATCAGTCCGGTGGCCTGATCACGGGCCATGCCGGAATCAATGGGTGGTCGCCAGTCACCATCGTCAACGCCGGCCGCATCAGCGGCGACACCGTGGCGGGACGGGGCGTGGAGTTGCTGGTCGGTGGTGTCATCACCAACCAGTCCGGCGGTACCATCAGCGGCGCCACCGGCATGACGGCCTCCGGCGCCACCGTCGTCAATGCCAGCGGTGGCACGATCACGGGCGCGACCGGCCTCCACACCAAAGGCAGCGCGTCCGGCATCACCAACGCCGGCCTGATCACCGGCACCGTGGGCCCTGGAATCGTTCTGACCGCCAACGACACGGTCACCAACCAGTCCAGCGGCCTGATCACAGGCTATTTCGGCGTACGCGGTGAGGCCAGCGCCACGGTCACCAATGCGGGCACGATCACCGGGAATGGGGTAAACGGGTCCGGCATCGTGCTGTTCGTCGGAGGAGCGGTCACCAACCAATCAGGAGGCACGGTCAGCGGTCGCACCGGCGTACGAGGGGCCGGCGTCGCAGTCGTGAACGCCGGCCGGATAGAGGGTACCGCGGGCTTCGGCATCTCCATCAGTGGCGGCGGCACCGTCACCAACCAGAGCGGCGGGACGATCACGGGCTACGACGGTCTGACGATCCAGGACGCCACGGCGACTGTCGTGAATTCAGGCCGGATCATCGGGCAGGGCACCGCCAACGGGCGCGGCGCGATGCTGGCCGCCGGTGGCACGCTCAGCAACGCGTCGACCGGGCTGATCTCGGCCGCCGTCGCCATCGACATTCTGAATGCTGGCGTCACGATCGAGAACGCCGGCACGGTCCTGGCCATCATGGCGGGCGTCAATCCTGGCATTACCATGCGGGAGGGAGGAGTCGTCACCAACCACAGCTCCGGCCGGATCCAGGGGGTGCGGGGGATCGCCATCGCCGGAGGCGCTGGTACTGTCAGCAATAGCGGGACAATCCAGGGGACCAGCGCCGCCGCGATCTCGCTTGCCGCGGGGTTTGCCAACAGCGTCACCCTCTCACCCATTGGCACCGTGACCGGCACGATTGATGGCGGCAACACGATCGGCGCGAGCGCGGTCAGCACGCTGGTGCTGGCCTCCGCCGTCAGCGCGGGCACCCTGTCCGGTCTCGGCGGATCGGTCGTCAATTTCGGCCGGATCGCGATCAATACGAACGCCAACTGGGTCCTGGGCGGGACCAACACGCTGGCCAACGGCGTGTCGCTGACGAACAGCGGGACGTTGTCCGCCACCGGGACGCTGTTCAATGAGATAGCCCTGCCCTTTGGGCTGACGTTCAGCGGCGCGGGCTATGCCCATAACCGCGCCACCGGCACCATCCAGGCCACGACCGCGCTGCGAGCCAACGTCGCCGGCCTGCGTGTCCGCAACAGCGGCGTCCTGGCGGGCGGCACGACCAGCGGCGGCCGGGGCGTGGCGCTGACGCCCGGCGGCACGCTGGTGAATGACGCGGCGGGGGTCATCTCGGGGCAGAACGCCGTCTATGGCAACGCGTTGCAGACCACCATCACGAACAGCGGCAGCCTGGTCGGCACTGGGGCATCCAGTGTCGGCGTGTTCCTGAATGCCGGCGGGGTGCTGACGAACCAGGCGACCGGCCTGATCACCGGCAACACCGGTGTCTCGGTCCGTGGAGCGGCCGGGACGGTCAGCAATGCCGGGACGATTGTCGGAAGCGGCGGTACGGCCGTCTCGATGATCGCAGGCTTTGCCCACACGCTGCTGGTCGCCGGCGGCGCGAGCTTCTCGGGCCTGATCGATGGCGGGAATACGATCGGCGGCACGATCGCGAGTTCCCTGGTCCTGGTCAGCGGCACCAGCGCCGGAACGCTGACCAGCTTCCAGAACACGTTCCTCAATTTCGGCACGGTCTCGATCGCGTCCGGGGCGGGCTGGACGCTGGCGGGCGACACGACCCTGGCCGCCGGCGCCCGCCTGATCGCAGGCTCGGGCGCGGTGGAGACGGGTACCTTCACCAATGCCGGGTCCGTCTCGGGCGGGTTGACCATGCCGTCGGGTGGGATCGTCAGAAACCTGGCCGGCGCCACCATCGACGGCACGGTGGGTGTCAGCATCGCGGGCGGGGCTGGCACCATCACGAATGCCGGCAGCATCACCGGTTCGGGCGGGACCGCCGTCGCGATGGCGGCGGGGTTCAACAATGCCGTGTCGCTGGCGGTTGGTGGCGGCTTCACGGGCGTGGTGCATGCCGGCAACACGGCGGGCGGGTCGGCCTCCAGCGTCCTGACCCTGCTGTCAGGCACGAGCACAGGCACGATCAGTGGGCTGGGATCGCAGTTTCTCGGCTTCACCGGCATCGATGTGGTGGACGGCGCGGCCTGGACCGCCAGCGGCACCAATACCGTCACGACCGGCGTGAACCTGAACGTCGCCGCCACCAGCACCCTGACCGCTGGTGCGGCGCTGACCGTCCGGGGCAGCGTGACGAATGCCGGCCAGATCAGGGAAGGGCTGACCGCGGGCTCCAACGGCCAGATGACCAACCTCGCCGGGGGCACCATCAGCGGGACTCGGGCCGTGGCGGGCAGCGGCCTGGGCCTGTCCGTCGCCAATATGGGGTTGATCGAGGGCGGCGCCGGGACGGCGGGCTATGGTGTCTGGCTTCTTGCCCTCTTCTCATCGCTCGGGTCCGTCACCAACAGCGCGAGTGGCACGATCCAGGGCAACGTGGCGGTGATGGCGAAGAACTCGCCGCTGTCACTGGTGAATGCGGGCGTGATCACGGGTGGGTCCAGCCTGGGCGCCGGGGTCAGCTTCTCCCGCATCGGGACGATTACCAACCAGGCGGGCGGGACGATCACCGGCGCCATTGGCATTGGCAGTGACAATACGGGTGTGTCCGGCGGCGGCAGCCGGACGACGATCACCAATGCGGGGACGATCCTGGGCACCGGTACGGCCGGCCACGGCGTCACCCTGGCGTTCGCCGGCACCGTCGACAACCGCGCGGGCGGCAGGATCGAGGGGCAGACCGGGGTCACGATGACCGGCAAGTACGGCACCGTGACGAATGCCGGCACCATCGTGGGCCAGGGCGGGATCGCGGTCAGCCTGGCGGCCGGCTCCTCCAACCTGGTGCAGGTCGACAGCGGCGCCGTCTTCACCGGTATCGTCGATGGCGGCAACACTGCCGGTTACCCCACCATCAGCACGCTCGAACTGCGCTCCTCCGCCTCGACCGGGACGATCAGCGGCGTGGGGACGGATTTCATCAATTTCAGCGACGTCCGGATCGCCAGCGGCGCGAGCTGGGTGATGACCGGCAGCAACACGATCGTCGCGGGCCAGAGCCTGGTCAATGCCGGGTCGCTGACGCTCGACAGCGCCACGCTGGGGACCACGATGCTGCTTGGCACGGGCGCGCTGACGATCGGCGATGCCAGCGTGCTGACCGTGAACGGCACGGTCGCGGCTGGCGCGACGATCGGCATGGACGGCAAGGCGGCCGCCTTCCATCTGTCGGCCCCGATCGGCATGGCCGGCACGGTCACCAGCTTCGGCCTTGGGGACACGATCACCCTGGCGGGTATCGATCCTCTGTCCGTCACCTACAGCGGCGGCTTCCTGCAATTCGGCGGCGGTAGCTCGTTTGCCCTGACGGTCCTGGACAGCCTGGTGGTGGAGGCAGTGTCGGACGGGGCGGGCGGCGCGCTGGTCTCCGCGGCCTGTTTCGTCACGGGAACGTTGATTGAGACGACGGATGGACCGGTGCCGATCGAGGCGCTGCGACCCGGCGACACGGTGCTGACTCATGGCGGCGGCAGCAGGCCCATCCGCTGGATCGGCTACCGGCACCTGGACCTGACCCGCCACGCCTTTCCGGCGGCCGCGCGCCCGATCGTGATCGCCGCGGGGGCGCTGGCCGACGGCGTGCCGACCCGAACCCTGCGCGTGTCGCCCGAGCATGGGATGTATCTTGCCAACCGCCTGATCCCCGCGCGCCTCCTGATCAACGAGGCCACGATCACCCAGGATCAGGCCTGTGCGGCGGTGACCTATTTCCACCTGGAACTCGACAGCCACGACCTTATCCTGTCGGAAGGCGCCGCGTCCGAGAGCTATCTCGACACCGGCAATCGCGCGGTGTTCGAGAATGGTCCGGGGGCCGTGACGCTGCATCCGCTGTTTGCCGAGACAGGTGGGCAGGACCGGCGTGTCGCCGAAAGCTGCGTGCCCTTCGCTGATGACCCGAGGGCGGTGGAGCCGGTCTGGCGGATGCTCGCCGATCGCGCGATCCGGCTGGGTCGCCCCCTGCCGGCACCGGTCACCACCGGCGATCCCGCGCCCCGGCTGCTGATCGCCGACCGGATGATCGCGCCCATCGCGGCCGGTCAGGGAGTCTATACGTTCGTCCTGCCACGCGGTTCATGCGGCGTCCGCCTGCGGTCCCGCGCCACCGCCCCCAGCGACCTGACCCCGTGGCACAATGACAGCCGCCGCCTGGGCCTCGCGGTCCGGCGCATCCGTCTGCGCGAAGGCGACCTCGTCACCGATCTTCCCCTGGATCACCCGGCCTTGACCGATGGCTGGTGGGGAATCGAGTCCGACGACCAATCCCTCTGGCGATGGAGCAACGGCGACGCGATGCTGCGGCTTGCCGACGGGGGCGTGCGGGTGCTGGAGATCACCGCCAGGCCGCTTCCGGCGTATCGCCTGGAAGCGGAGGCGGAAACGGTGTCCCGGGCGGCGGCCTGAGGCGCCGGCCGCGTCACCCACCAGGCAGGCCGCTGCCCCCCCTACCCGTGCAAAAAGCGCCGCAACGCTTCCCGCGTATCCCGCTCGGCCTGCAGCGTGACCCGGGCATTCGTCGCCCGGTAGAAGCCGTGATACGCCCGTGGATACAAATGAAACTCGACCGGCACGCCGGCCCGGTTCAACCGGTCCGCGTAGGCAATATTTTCCTCAAGGAAAAGATCCAGGCCGCCGACCGAGATATACGTCGGCGGCAGGCCCGACACATCCGCCGCGCGCGCCGCCGCCGCATAGGGGCAGACATCGGGCGAACCTGGCTCCCGCCCCAGCAGCGAACGCCAGCCGAACAGGTTGTTCGCCTGCGTCCAGACGAATTCGCCGACGCAAGGGTGCAGGTCCGTCCGTATGGCCGAGTGGTCGTCGATCATCGGATAGATCAGGTGCTGAAAGGCGAATTTCGGCCCATCCCGGTCGCGCGCGTAAAGCGCCGCCCCCGCCGCGAAACCGCCGCCGCCGCTTTCACCCTTGATGCCGATGCGGGCGGGATCAAGCCCCAGCCTCTCGGCATTCGCGTGCAGCCAGGTGAAGACCGAGTAGATGTCCTCCAGCGGCCCCGGATGCGGCGTTTCCGGCGCGAGGCGGTAGTCCACGGAATAGATCGCGCATTTCAACTCGGACGCGAAGACCCGGTTCTCCACATCCTTCATCTCCGGGGAGCCCATGACGAAGCCGCCGCCATGGATGTGGACAATGACCGGCAGCGGGGCGGCGGACGTGACAGGGCGATAGGTCAGAACCCGGATCGGCTTCGCGCCGAACGCACTCTCGACATGGATTTCGCCGGTCGTGATATCGGGCAGGTCCGGAACCGGCACGGCACGCAGCAACGCGAGCGCATCGGCGCGACGCCTTGGCAAGGTCTCGGCGGTCAGTGGCACCTGCGGCATCAGCGCGAGCGCGTCGCGCAATTCGGGGTCGACGAGGTCAATTGTGCTCATGATCGGTGGCCGTATCCGTTCGGGACGAAGCAGGACGGTATGGGAGAGATCGTCCGACGACAAGGCGCGCCGCGGGCGACCTGCCTTTTGGGGCGGAAGGGCCTCCCGTACCCACCGCCGAGAGCGGGAACCAGCCCGCGGCCGGCCGGTTCGGCGCAGACTGGATTGCCGACTTGGCACGGTTCGCGCAATGCCCATGCCAACACTCGGGAGACCACACATGTCTGACATCTACGAACAACGCGGCTACGGCAGCCGCACCCTGGGGATCGGCGCGAAGCTGGGCGTTGTCGTGGTCGATTTCCAACGCGGCTTCACCGATGGCGCCTTCCCCATGGGCGGGGGCGAGATGGTCGACCAGGCCGTCCGCAACACCGTCCCGGTGATCGAGGCGGCCAAGCGCGCCGGATTGCCCGTCATCGCGTGCGTCAACGGCTACGACACAGCCCGTGGCGCGCCGCATTGGAAGATCGCGCCGGTGTTCGACCTGCTGCGCGGCTCGGAGTCCGTGGAGCTCGACCCGCGCATCGCCGCCGCGGAACCGGATGTCGTGCTGATGAAGTCGGCGCCGTCGATCTTCTTCGGCACCTCCGCCGCCGCGATATTGACCAAGGAGCGTGTGGATACCGTTATCGTGACAGGATGCATTACATCCGGCTGCGTCCGGGCCAGCGTGGTCGATGCCTTCTCTCTCGGGTTCCGGGTGATGGTGCCGCATGACTGCGTCGGTGATCACGATGAGGCCGCGCACGCGCAGAACCTGAAGGATGTCGAGCGGCGTTATGCCGACATCATCGATGCCGCGACGGCCATCGACGCGATCGAGCGCTGGCGGCAGGCGAACGACAAGGGGTGACCGATGCGACGGCGGCGCACCGCATGATCTGCCCATAATATACTCGGAACGACCCTGGCAGGCAGGATGTGCATATATTTTCATCCTGCCGCCCGCGTGGCGGCCGGGTGCGTCTACGGGGCGACGTGTTCCCCTTCGATCCGTCCATCCCGCAGGCTGACCAGGCGATCGAAGCGGGAGAATATCTTGTCGTCGTGCGTCACCACGATCACCGCCGCCTGCTGTTCCCGCGCCACCTGCCGCAGCAGGTCCATCACAACCTGCGCGCGCTCGGAATCCAGCGCCGCCGTCGGTTCGTCCGCCAGGATGATTTGCGGATGATTGGCCAGCGCCCGGGCGATCGCCACCCGCTGCGCTTCCCCACCCGACAGTTTCGACGGCATCGCGACCGCCCTGCGTCCCACCTGCAGATAGTCCAGCAAGGCGCGGGCCTTGCTGCGGGCCTCGCGCAGAGGCACCCCGTTCAAGGTCATCGCCAGGGCGACATTGTCCGTCGCGTCCAGGAACGGCAGCAGGTTATGGAACTGGAAGATGAAGCCGATCTTCTCCCGCCGCAGCGCGCGCAGGTCGGCGCGGGACCATTTACCTTCCCAAACGGTTTCCCCCGCCAGCCGCAGAACGCCGGCGTCCGGTTCCAGGATGCAGGCCACCAGATTGAGCAACGTCGACTTCCCGCTGCCGGAGGGGCCGCGCAGGCCCACCACCTCCCCCGCCGCCACGTTCAGCGTGATGTCCGACAGCGACTGCACCCGGGCCTCGCCCTGGCCGAAGCCCTTGGCGATACCCGCCAGTTCCACCAGCATCGTCATCCGCCCAGCGCCTGCGCGGGATCGATACGCAGCGCGTAGCGCACCCCCAACAGGCTCGCGAGCAATGAAATAATGAACACCACCAGCCCAAAGCCGGCGATCTCCTCGGGACCCAGCAGCACGCGGCGCGGGAAATTGTCCTTCACCGCGAACAACAGGACGGTGGCGCCGGCGAAACTGACCGCGCCCAGCAGCAGCGCCTGCTGCATGACCAGCGCGACGATGGTGGCATCCGGCGCGCCGATCAGCTTCAGCGTCGCGATGTCGCGCACCTTGTCCATCGTCAGCGTATAGATGATCAGAGCCACGATCACGGCCGAGACCAGCAGCAGCACAGTCGTGAACATGCCAAGCTGCTTGCGGGCGCGATCGACCAGGCTACTGGTCAGCACCGTCTCCTGCTCCCGCGCCGTCAGGGCGGCGAAATGCTTCCAGCGCCGGACTTCCCCCGCGACCGCCTCGACATCCGCGTTCGCCGACAGATGGGCAATCACGGCGTTCACCGTGTCCCGCGGCATCGCGCCGCCCCCGCCCTGCAACGCCCGCCGAGCGGCTGGGGGTCGCAGGCGGAATTGGAGGTCCTGGCTGTCGCGGAGGGTGATCCAGGCCAGGGGATCGCCGCTGGCCGACACCGCCCGCGTCGTCAGCCCGACCACGCGGAACCCGATGCCGGCCATGTCGACCATGGCGCCCACCGGCACGCCCGCCCCCCGGTCCACCACCATTTCAAGCCGGCCATGCGCGATGCCCCGCCCGCCCAGGATACCCGGCGGGCCGCCCGGGCGATCCAGTTCATAGCCAACGACCTGCATCCGCAGCACCGCGCCGACGCGTGACCGCCCGGACTCTCCGGCTTGCTCGCGGATCGTGTCCTCATCGGGCGTATCCGCGTTGCCCGAGCCGCCGGCGTGGCGCGCCTCCACCGTCTGGAACGTGACGCTGCCGGCGGCCGTCACACCTGGCAGGCGCGCCACCGCCTCTCGGGCATCCCCTGGAATGCGGCTGGCCTCGGCGAAGGGGCCGCGCGTGCCGCCTTCCACGACCCAGAGATCGGCTTTCAGCCCGCGCGCCAGCGACAGCGCCTCATCCACCACGCCGCCATAGATGCCGACCATCGCCAGTGCCACGCCCAGCAGCATCGACAGCCCGACACAGGTCAGCAGGAAGCGGCCGAGGTTGTGGCGGATGTCGCGCAGCGCCAGGTTCATTGCGCCCGCGCCGCCCAGCCGTCCCGCAAGGCGCGGGGGATGCGGGTCACCACCGCCCAGTCTTCCGGCACCGCGGGATCCAGCGCGAGCCGGGCATCCAGCGTGCGGGCAATGAAGCGGACGTCACGTTGGCGCAGCGTCCCGTTGTCGATCGTCCAGACCTTGCCGGTCGCGCCATCGAATCCCACGACCGCGGCCTCGGGCACCAGACGCGCCCGTGCCAGGCGGCCGACCTCGATCTCGACCTGCACCTGCTCTCCCAGCACGGGGTTCGGCGGGCAGCTTTCGCAGCGGACATAGACGCGCCGCTCCTCGGTGACCCGGTCGCTTTCCAGGCCGATGCGGACGACCCGGCCGGAGAAGACCACCCCGGGCAACGATCGCAGCCGCACCGCCGCCCCCTGCCCCTCCGCAATCCGCCCCGCTCGACCTTCGTCCACATGGGCGAGGGCCCAGATGGTCGTGGCGTCGATCAGGGTGAACACCGTCTCATTGGGGCCGAGCGCGCTGCCGGGTTCGCGGAGGCGGTTGATGACCTGCGCGTCGTAGGGGGCGGCGATGGTGTGCTTGGCCAAGGCTGTCTGCTCCGCCAGCAGGTTGGCGCGTGCTTCCGCGAGGGCTGCCAAGGCCACGGCCGTGTCGGCGGTGGCAACGGCCACGTCGGCGACGGCGAGCGCCGCTTCGGTATCCGCCAATTCAGCGGTTTCCACCGACGCGGTGCCACGCCCGGCCAGTTCCCGCCGCCGAACCGCGAGGCTGCGCTTCTGCTGCATCTGCGCCGTGGCGCGTTCCAGCGTGGCGGTGGTCCGGGCCTGATGCGCCTCGGCGCTCTGGACACCGGCCTCGGCCCTCCGCACCCGGACCGCCTGCGCGGTGGTATCAAGGCGGGCGAGAACCTGTCCGGCCGTAACCCGGTCCCCGTGATCGGCCAGGACCGCGGTCAAGGTGCCGCCGACCTCGAAGCCGATGCGGGAGGAGACCTGCGCCTCGATCGTGCCCAGGCCGAAGACGCGCACCGGTATGTCCTGTTCGACGGCGGCGACCGGCAAGGAGAGTGGGCGCGTCGTCCAGAACCACCCGCCGGCCGCGGCCAGCAGAGCGAACGCGGTGGCTGCGCCGATCAGGCCACGACGCATGCGTTGACTACCCCGGTCCCGGGCGTTGGCGGCTCACGTCGCGGTCGTCCCGCGCGGGCAGGTGTTCATGCCGACGATCGAGTAGAGCGGACAGGTTCCCATCAGGCCCGTCAGCAGTGGCACGAGGCCGACCAGGCCCCACCAGCCGATCGGGCCGAAAGCGCCAAGCCCGAGCAGCCCGACGCCGACCACGATGCGAAGTATCTTGTCCCAGCCGCCGACATTGGTTTTGAACATTTTCTGATCCTACCCTTGGTGAACGGCTTAGTGACGGTCGTCTAGCGGCACGCGGCTCCGACGGCATTGATGCACCTCAACGGACGGGGATCACCGTCGCCGGTCGTCCCGGCGGCGGTTTCATCTCAGCTCAGGCAGCCTGCCGCACCCAGGCCACGATCTGGTGGGAGGAGAGAACGCCGCTCCGCCGCGCCTTCTCCGCCCCGCCAGAGAACAGGGCGAGGGTCGGAATGCTCTCGATCCGCAGGTCCCGCGCGATCTCCGGTGCTTCCTCGGTGGACAGTTTCAACAGGCGCACCCGCGGTTCCAACGTGGCGGCGGCGGCCGCGAAGGCGGGCGCCATGGTCCGGCACGGGCCGCACCATGAGGCCCAGAAATCCACCAGCACCGGGATGCCGCTGTGCTGGCGTTGCCGCAGAAAGCCGGCCGCGGACACGGCCACCGGCTCTCCGGTAAAGAGGGGTGCCTTGCAATGGCCGCAGCGCGGTCCGTCCGCCAGACGCGCGGTCGGCAGGCGGTTGATGCCGTCGCACCGTGGGCACACGATCTGCGTCGTCTCGTTCATGGCTTGGTTTCCTGTTCCATGGCGGCGACGCCACCCTTCGCCCGCACCGGCACCTTGAGGTAGCGCACGCCATTGTCCTCGGCATCCGGGAACCGGCCCGCGCGGATGTTGACCTGGATCGACGGCAGCAGCAGCAGCGGCGCGGCGAGGGTGGCATCCCGGGCCTTGCGGAAGTCCACGAAGGCCTGCTGGGTGACGCCGTCATGGACCTGCGTGTTGTGCGCCCGCTGTTCGGCGACCGTGGTCTCCCAGGCGAAATGGTCACGCCCCGGCGCCTTGTAGTCGTGGCACATCCACAACCGGGTGTCGGGCGGCAGGTCGAGCAGGCGGCGGATCGACTGGTACAGCATGACGGCGTCGCCCCCCGGAAAGTCGGCGCGGGCCGTGCCGTAGTCCGGCATGAACAACGTATCGCCCACGAAGACCTCCCGCCCGATGCGGTAGGCGACATCGGCCGGCGTATGACCCGGCACGTGCAGGACCTCGATCGTCAGCCCGCCGAGGGCCAGATGCTCCCCATCCTTCAGCAGGCGGTCGAAATCACCGCCATCGGGCTTCAGGTCCTGTGCGTTGAACACCGGACGGAAGATGCGCTGAACGTCTCGGATATGCTCCCCGATGCCGATCGGCGCGCCGGTCTTCGCCTTCACATAGGGCGCGGCCGTCAGGTGATCGGCGTGGGCATGGGTTTCCAGGACCCATCTGATCGTCACCTGCTCCGCCGCCGCGGCGCGCAGGATTTCGTCCGCCGACCGCGTGTCCGCCTCACCCGAGCGGTTGTTCCAGTCCAGGACTGGGTCGATCACGGCTCCGTCGCGCGTGGCCGGGTCCCATATCAGATAGCTGACGGTGTTCGTCGGCTCATCGAAGAAGGCGCGGATGGCGGGCGCGTTCTCGGTTGCGTGCATTTCTGTCTCCTGTCCCCCGGTCGGGGTTGAACTTCATATAAGTGTCACCTTATTTAGTTCAAGCTTATGGACAGAGACCCACGGTGGCGACCCAAAACAGACCCGACATGGCCACGTTGCGCGGCAAGGCGGCGGAGGCGGCGCGCATGCTGACGCTTCTCGGCAACGAGAACCGGCTTCTGGTGCTGTGCCACCTGGCCGGAGAGGGCGAGATGACCGTGACCTCCATGGCCGAGGCCGTCGGTCTGTCCCAGCCCGCGCTGTCGCAGCACCTGGCCAGGCTGCGGGAAGACGGGCTGGTGGCGACCCGCAAGGCGTCGCAGACCGTTTTCTACCGGCTGACCGATCCGAAGGTCACGGCGCTGCTGGACGTTCTGCGGGACCTCTATTGCCCACCCGAACCCAATCCGATCACCAAAGGAATTGAACAATGTTGAAGACAATTTCAGCACAGGAAGCCTCTCGGCTGCTGCATGAAGGCGCGACCCTGGTCGATGTGCGGGAGCCAGACGAGCACGCGAGGGAGCGCATTCCCGGCGCCCACAGCCTGCCGCTGTCGCAGTTGCGGGAAGTCGAACTGAACGTCGCCCAGGGCCAGCCGGTGCTGTTCCACTGCCGCAGCGGCGCCCGCACCGCCGGCAACGCCGCTCGTCTGGCGGAGAAGGCCGGAGAGTGGGAGGCGTTCATCGTGGAGGGCGGCCTGGATGCCTGGAAGAAGGCGGGCCTGCCGGTGGCCATGGACCGTCGCCAGCCCTTGGAACTGATGCGCCAGGTGCAGATCGCCGCCGGCTCGATGGTGGTGCTGGGCGTGATCCTGGGCATGGCGGTCTCTCCGCTGTTCTACGCCCTGTCCGGGTTCGTCGGCGCCGGCCTGGTCTTCGCCGGGGCGACCGGCACCTGCGGACTGGCCAGCCTGCTGCGCATGATGCCCTGGAACAGACCCGCCGCCGCCAGAGCCGCCTGACGCCGCCATGATCACCCTGACCCTCACGCAGATCGTGCTCGGTGGCGCGTCCGGTTCCCTGGTTGGCTTCACGCTGGGTCTGATCGGCGGCGGAGGCTCAATCCTCGCGGTGCCGTTGCTGGTCTACCTGGTGGGGGTGCCGACCCCCCACATCGCCATCGGCACCAGCGCGGTGGCGGTCGCCGCCAATGCCGCCATCAGCCTGATGGGCCACGCGAAGGCCGGACGCGTGCGGTGGCCCTGTGCCTCCGTCTTTGCCGCCTCCGGCATCGCCGGCGCCTTTGCCGGATCGGCGCTCGGCCGCGGCGTGAACGGGCAGGTGCTTCTGTCCGCGTTCGCCGTGCTGATGGTCGTGGTCGCGGTGCTGATGCTGCGGCGAAGCGAGGGCGGCACGGACCAGATCGTGCGCCTGAACCGCGGCAACGCCCCGGCGCTGGTCGGCGCCGGCGCCGCGGTCGGGGGACTGTCCGGGTTCTTCGGGATCGGGGGTGGGTTCCTGATCGTTCCCGGCCTGATCTTCGCCACGGGCATGCCGATGGTCCAGGCGATCGGAACATCTCTGGTCGCGGTCACCGCCTTCGGCCTGACGACCGCCAGCACCTATGCGATGGCGGGCCTGGTGGACTGGCGCCTGGCCGCCCTGTTCGTCGCCGGTGGGTCACTGGGCAGTTGGCTGGGCAGCCGCGTCGCCGGACGGCTGGCAAAGCGCCGGGGCTTGCTGACACGGGTCTTCGCCGGGCTGATCATCGTCGTGGCGATCTACATGCTGACCCGGAGCATCGGACTGATCGGCTGACCGGTCGTTCAAGCCACGTCACGCCGATCAGCGGCCAAGCAGGCTGCCGTAGCCGCTGATCGGCGTATGCACGCCAGACATCCGCAGGCAGCGCCAGAGGCTGGCCTGGTTCGCCGAGACAACCGGGCGCCGCAAATCCCGCTCCAACGCATCGAGGATACCGACGCACCGAAACCCGGTGCCGGCGATCAGCACGCCGTCGGCCTCGGCCGGGCAGGCCGCTTTGATCTGGGCGTAGAGCGGTTCGATCTCCTGCTCAAACCCCATGCCCTGCCCGTAGAGGTCACCCGGTGGCACATCGCGCCATTTGCGCCCGGGATCGAAGCGATAATGACCGGCCAGCGTGACGCCCTGATCGGCGAAGTAGCGCACGCCCGCCGCCACGGCCTGGTCGGTGAACCAGGGAGGCAGCACCAGGAACGGCCGGCGAATCTCCGACGCACCCAACGCGGCCAGGCAGTCCAGGCCG
This sequence comes from Acetobacteraceae bacterium, assembly GCA_947476855.1. The sequence goes on along the minus strand of CANJSR010000004.1, from coordinate 10,602 downwards.
TTCGTGGTGACGCGCGTGCCCTCGCCCAGCAGGGCGGAGAGGTGCGCCACCACCGCCTCGTCCCACCCCTTGCCGCCCAGGATGCTGCTCGAGCTGTGGCCCACGACCACGGCCGAAAGGCGCATGGTGGCGAATTGTCGGCAGCCGCGGGCGAGGTCGTCCTCCAGCTCAACGCCCGCGCGGTCGTCGCGCCAGCGTGCCCAGGGCGCGCGGGCGGTGACGCGGGCGGCATGGACCGAAACGTTCGGGGGAAGCATCGCCCACCACTCGGCCTCGGGGACCGCTTCGCTGGAGACGATGAACATGCCGATGCGGGCCTGCCAGCCCCAGTTGTCTTTCTGTGTCATGGTCGCCACCCCCGCGTCGCCGTTGCCGTCACCCAGCATCACCGCGCGCCGGACCGGCGTCCAGGCCGCCGCTCGGCCTTGAACGGAGAAGCCCGATCCGCCGGCGGCCGAACATCCCCCTCAGAACGGCATCGAAATCACCAGCGAGCCCGCGTGGGATGTCACGGTGCGGGAGAACTCCCCATCATATTGCAGGCGGAAATCGATGTTCCGGCTCGTGTAGAGCTGTGCCCCGACGCCGACCCGACCCACCGCCTGGTCCATCGGCACGGTGGTGGAGAACGCCCCGGCGCCGTTCGGCGCGCTGATCAGGGCACCGGATTGCCGCCAGGAATCGTTGCTCAGCAGCGACACGCCCACCGTCACGAAGGGCCGCAGCAGCAGATCCTCCGACAGCGGCACCCGGCCGCCCAGTTCCAGCATCGGAGTGGCGATCAGCGTGGTCTGCGACGCCGCGTCCACCCGCAGGTTCAGCACGCCGCCGCCGTTCTCCCGGTAGGCCCCGGTGCGCACGTTCACCGCGCTGAGCGTGAGGCTGGGGCGGAGGTAGAAATCCTCCTCTCCGATCGTATAGGTCGCGCGGAACAGCATGCCCATGTTCGCGGTGCCGGGACTGCCCTTCGCCACCGAGGCGAAGCCCGGCAGCGTGATCGTCCGGCTCAGGCTGAATTCACCGGCGCCGCCGAACGCGGCGGACGAGAACAGCCAAGGCCCCGTCTGGTATTTCAACGTGACGGCGCCATAGCCGGCCTGGCCATTGCCTGATACCAGGCTGTCGGAGGTGCCCAGCCGGCTGCTCTCATAGGCGAGCGATCCGCCGATCAGCCATCCCGGGGCGAGCTCCGTCTGACCGCCGATCTGCCAGGTCACGGCATTCAGGTTGTAGTTGGTGATGCCGTTGCCGCTGTCCTGCGTGCTGGTGCGGCCGGTGACGCGCATCCAGGCGCAGCGCCCCTCGGTCAGCATCGCGGTGGTGTCCGCGAATTTCGGACAGCTCAAGGCATTGCTGGCGAACGCGGTCGATCCGGCCAGTCCGCGCGCGCCGGGCGCCACGCTGGCGTCCGGAGAAAGTTGCCGCAACTGTGCCGAGTAGGTGGCCGGACCCGCGTTGGCGGCGGCGCCCAGCAGCCCGAACAGACTGCCCAGCGCGGGTGTCCCGCCGGCGTCCCAGATGCTTTGCAGATGGCTCGCGACTTCCCGCCGGCTCTGCGACAGGCCGAACGAGGCCGGCGCGAAGTTGGCCGACGTGGCCGACAGCAGCATCTGATTGCCCGAGCGCGCGACGCCAAAGCCGAACACGGGGGAGCCGACGCCCGACAGGCCGCCTGTGATGCCGCCGGTCGCCGACAGCACGGGCAGGCTGATATTGGGCAGGATGCTGGTCGCGATGGGCGTGATGCTGCCGGCCAGAACCACGTCACCCTGCACCGCCAGCCGGTCCGATCGGGCCGTGTTGAAGTCGGCGTTCACGACGATCGTGCCCGTGGCCGATTGGGTAAAGTTGCCGACAATGGTCGGCGAGCGGAACCCACCCGCCGCCCCAAGCACGATCCTGCCATTGTTCACGACGGTGGCGGTGCTGGACAGGTTCGGGCTCCAGCGACCATTGTTGGCGAGCATGACCTGGGCGGCGGTCGCGCCGTTGATGTCGCCCTCGATGACGCCATTGTTGGTCACCGCCAGCCCGTAACCGCCCGAGTAGTTGACCCCGTTCCCGGACAACGCGCTCACAAAGCCGCTGTCGCTGACCGTCAAGGCATTCTGCGACGTGCCGCCATCCACCCAGATGCCATAGCCCTGGCCTGTCCCGCCTGTGACGGAGCCAGCAACGCCGATGGTGACCTTGCCCCCGCCGGAGCTGCCGACCGACTGCGCGAGAATACCAGTGGCATTCAGCCCAGTAGCGATGATCGTGCCGGACTGGGTCACGGTGACGGCTCCGCCCGATCCAAAGACTCCCGCGCCGGTGACGCCGGCAAACACCGCCGTACCGTCGGAGCTGGCGATGATCCCGCCTCCGCCGCCCACGCTTTGCGCCACGATCCCATGGGCTGACGCGCCGTTCGTGATGATGGTGCTGTTGCCGGTGGTAATGTTGACCGTTTCGCCAAAGCCGTAGGACTCAACGTTCGGGCCATTCGCCGCGGTCGCCCGTTGCAGCGTGGTGGCTCCAACGCCGTAGCCCGCGATACCACCGCCGCCGCCCACCGACTGGGCCAGAATGCCGGCGCTGCCTGCGCCGCTGGTCGTGATCGTACTGCCATCGGCCAGTGTCAAGGAAACGACACCGCCGTTGCTCTGCGTGGCGGTGCGCGCGCCCAGAACATAGCTGGCGGGCACACCCTGCTGGATGAAGCCCAGGCCACCGCCGCCGCCGATGCTTTGCGCCAGCACGCCGTAGGCGTTGTTCCCCTCGGTCCTGATATCCAGGAGGGCGTTGAGGGTGACGTCCCCGCCATTGCCACTGGTCTGCGCGCCGCCGCCAACCGACACGGCCACCGTCCCCGTGCCCAACTGGCTTGTCTGGAACCGGGCGGTGCCGGTGCCACCGATGCCACCGCCACCGCCCACCGATTGCAGGACCACCGCGTGCGCCCCGTCACCGTATGTCTGGATCGACCCATTGCCGGTCAGCGTCACGGGTCCGCCGTTACCCCGCTGGGCGTTGCCCGACGTCAGCAATGAGCCGAGGTTGATGGAACTGCCCTGCACCGTGACACCGTCAGGGGCGAGAACGGTACCGTTGGCGGCATCGGAGTTATCGGCGACCAATCCACCGCCGCCGCCGACGCTCTGCCCCACGATACCGAATCCCGCATAGCCGAGGGGGATGATCAACGATCCGCCCGCCTCGCCGGTGGTGATATTGCCGCCCTGCAGGGTGATCGTGACGGTTCCGCCCGAACCGCCATTGATGGTCCCGGCGCTGAGCGCGATCCGCGCCGGACCGACGCCCGAGCCCATCGCGACACCGCCCCGGCCGCCGCCGCCACCCACGCTCTGCGCGAAGATGCCGGTCGACCAGTCACCCAGGGTCGTGATCGAGCCGGAATGGGTCACGCTGACCGGTCCGCCGGACCCGGCGGTCCCCACACCGTCGGAGCCGAGATTCATGCTCAGGCTGCCGGTCGCCGGCACATTCTTGAAGATGACGTTGTTGCCGAAGGTTCGCAGCTTGCTGACCGCCGAGATCGGGTTGTCCGCCGACGCCTGCCCGCCGGCGCCGCCACCCAGGCCGCCACCGCTGCCGATCGACTGCGCCAAGATGCCGCTCGCGTCGCCGCCTTGGGTCGCGATCGTGCCGGCCATGGTCACCGTGACCGCCTGGCCCGATCCGCCGGCGCCGCCGGTGGAGCCGATATTCGCGGTCAGCGTTCCGGTCGGCTGGACGGTCTTCAACCGCCCCTTCGGGTCGTCCGGCAGGCCGAACTGATAGGACAGGCCCAGGTTGATCGTGCTGCCCTGGGATGTGCCGCCGCCGCCGCCGATCGATTGCGCGACCACCGCGTTGGCGCCGTCGCCATAGGTGTTGATCAGGCCCGGCGCCGCGATGCCCACCTGCACCGTCCCGCCGTCGCCGCCGCTGGTGCCCTTGCCGCCCACCGCCACGCTGGCCGTGACCGTCTGTGTGCCACCGAAGAAGACCGATGTGCTCGCGCCGAGGCCGCCATTGCCGCCGCCACCGCCCACCGACTGGGCCAGCAGCCCGTTGGCGAAGTCGCCCAGGGTGGTGACCGAGGCCTGGTTGCCATTTGCATCTCCCAGGTTGACCTGCACCGGACCGCCGCTGCCCCCGGCCCCGCCATCGCCGCCAACCGCCGCCGAAATCGCCGTTCCCTGCGCATCAGCCCCCGCCGCCGTCGCCGCTCGGCCGTACGCGATCGTCGCGGCCAGGGCGGAGGAGTCGCCGCCCTCGCCGCCACCGCCGCCGATGGACTGTGCCATCACGCCGTGCGAGCCGAGGCCGTAGGTGAACACGGTGGTGCCGCCGTGCAGCGACACGGCGACGTTGGTGGCGTTGGTGTGCGACCCGCCGGCGCCGCCCGTGCCGCCGATGGCATAGGCAACGCTGAAGCCGTAGTTCGTGTTGGTCTCGGGGATCGGGATCGCGACCGCCAGGGCGTTGGCCGAGGCGGACCCGCCCACCCCGCCGCCGCCGCCGATGCTTTGCGCGACGATGCCGAACGCATCGACCGGCAGCCGGTTCGTGGCGGTGAAGCTGGGTGCGACCAGCTCCTGCGACTGACCCGAGACGATCGAGACGTTGCTGAGGTCCACCGTCACCTGGCCGCCATTCCCAGCCGCGCCAGCATCGCCGCCGAGCGATACGCCGGCGCTGAAGAGGGCGCTGACGACGGAGCTGTAGGCCGCGCCGCCGGTACCGCCGCCGCCGCCGACCGACTGCGCGACCAGGCCGCTGGCCTTGGACCCCTGGGCGAGGATGGATCCGCCGGACAGGCTGACCGACGTGGTGCCGCCATCGCCGGCGGTGCCGCCCGTGCCGCCGATGGCCAGCGACGCGCCCACCGACACGGTTGTCGCACTGCCGCCATTGCCACCGCCGCCGCCCAGGGACTGCACCACCAGGCCGTGGGATTGCTGCCCGCTCGTCTGGATGACACCGTTGGTCTGGGTGAAGCTGACGGCGCCGCCATTGCCGCCCGCGCCGCCCTGGCCGCCGATCGAGAACAGCCCCTCCGCGTCACCGCCATTGCCGCCGCCGCCGCCGATCGACTGCGCGACCACGCCGATCGCGTTGCCGCCGGCCGTGCTGATGCTTCCGGTGTTGGTGACAGTGACCGTGCCGCCGGCGCTGGCCAGGCCCGAGGAGCCGCCGATGCCGGAATTGGCGAAACTCAGGGCCCCGCCATTGCCGCCGCCGCCGCCGATCGACTGGGCCAGGATGCCGTGCGCGCTCTGCCCGCCCGTGCTGATCGTGCCGGTCTGCGTGATGACGACATCGCCGATCGCGCCGGCCGAGGCACCGGACCCGCCCCCGGTGACGATGCCGCCGACCGTCCCGCCGGACCCGCCGCCCCCGGACACCGCCTGGGCGATGATGCTGATCGAGGCGGCGCCCGCCGTCGTCAGCCGGCCGTCATTCGTCACCTGGATGGCCGTGCCGGTCCATTGCCCGTCGGTCATCACCAGCGGGCCGACAGTGCCGCCCGCACCGCCCGCGCCGCTATGGCTGGAGATGATATTGGAATCGCTGGTGCCATTCCCGCCCGAGCCGCTGGCGCTGGCGGCGATGACCGCGGGGGAACTGTCGCCCGCGGTGGTGATGGACGACGCGGAATCGATGGTGACCGTGATCAGCCCGCTGGCGCCGCCCGTGCCGCCATCGCGGGGGCTGGCGCCGGCATCGGAATTTGCGGTGCCGCCGGTGCCGCCCTGACCGCCGATCGATTTCGCGATCACGCCAGGCGAGTCGGATTGCGTGGTGGTGAGGGTGGATTGCTGCAACTGGACCGTGACCGCCCCGCCCGCGCCGGCGTTGCCACCGCCACCCGCGTCTCCGGACCCGCCATTGGGACGGTCTCCGCCATGGCCGCCATTGCCGCCCTGGGTGATCGCGATCAGCGCGGGTGAGCCCTGGCCCGCGGTGCTAACCGTGGCCTGGTACCAGGAGGCAAGCAGGTTGCCGGCCGCTCCGCCGGGGCCGCCATTGCCGCCGTCGCCTCCGGTGTTGTCGAAGTAGTTGGCGCCGACACCGCCGGCGCCCCCGGTGCTGATGACGATCGCGGCCGGCGCGAACCGGCCGCTGGTCGAGATGGAGCCGGCATCGATCCCGATGTTCGCCACGCCGGAGGCGCCGCCGGCCCCGCCGTTGGCGTCGCTGCCACCCCGTAGGGTGTAGTCAAAGTTGCCGCTGGTGCCGAAATTGCCCGACCCGCCCTGGCCGCCGACGCTGTGGGAGAACGCGCCCGCCACCTGGTCGCCCTGCACGCTCACGCTGGCGCCATTGATGCTGATGATGGCTTCGCCCGCGCTGCCGCCGCTGCCGCCGGCGATGATCGGGTTGTCACCGATCGGGTGGCTGGCGCCATAGGGCTGCGCGCCATTGCCTCCGAAGGAGAAAGCCGCCACGCCAACCCCGGTCAGGGGAGGCAGTTCCAGCGGGTGGTTGCTGTTGAAGGCCGGCCCGGTGGCCGTCACGCTGACGGCGACATTGCCGCCCTGGTTCAGCGTGATGGAGGCCTTGCCGGCCGAACCGCCGCTGCCGCCGTTATAGTCGGTGCTGAGGGTGCGCGTGCCGTCGCGGCCAGCCGTGGCGGCGATGATGCCGAAGCCGACATACTCCGGCAGCGGCGTCGATGTCGGGTCCTTGCCCCAACTCCAGGCGATGCCGACGCCGCCGGTGTTGACGACCGTCACATCACCGCCCGAGCCGCCAGTGGCACCGCCGCCGCAGGCGGCCCCGCTGCTGTCGCATTGCGTGCCCTGCGTTCCCGCGCCCGTCCCGGCGGCGCCGCCGACCGAGGTGGCGGAGATGCCGCGGAAGCCGACATATGGGAAGATGTATTCCACGGCAAATTCGGGCGCCGGGGCCGTGAAACCGCCGCTGATCCGGGCGATCGGCGTGCCGATCTGAATGGTGCCGGAATTCGTCACGGTCACGGCGCCCGCGTTGCCGCCATTGCCGCCATTGCCCGGATTGCCGTCATAGTTCGGCAGGCCGGTGTCGGGATCGGTAGGCTGCGAGCCGTCGGTCGAAACGTTGCCGCCCGCGCCGCCGAGCGCGGCGGCGGCAAGGCCGATCCCGCCGCCCAGCAGGGCGGGTGACAGTCCGATGAAGACGCTGTTGGTCACGCTCACGGCACCCGCGGCGCCGCCGGCGCCGGCATTATGGGTCGCGACGTCGCTGCCCAGCCCGCTGCTGTCGGTATTCGTATAGTTGCCGCCCTGGCCGCCCGTGGTCTGGCTCCAGAGCCCCAGCCCGACGGTGCCCGCCGGCACCGGCGTGTTCACCATGATCCCCAACTCACCCTGGTTGGTGATCGTCAGGGATCCGGTCGACTGTCCCGCCCCGCCGTCGCTCGATGAGGAGGAGGCTCCGGCGGCACCCGACGAGTAGGGCGACAGCACGAAGCTGTAGCCGCCATCGACGTAGACGACCGAGAACTGCGCCTGGTTGGTCAGGATGAGAGACCCGCCGGACGGAATCGCCGAGATCAACGCGGGGCTGCCATAGTTCGCGGGCGCGATGGTGCAGGGTGAACTGTCACAGGACTGCGCGACCGCCGCCCCCGCCGGCAGCGAGACCGCCAGGATGATCTGGGCAACGGTCCTGATGACACGAGAACCAGGCGAAAAGGATCGCCCCAAGTAAAGTGACATGCCCAAAATCCATTCCCTGGTTTTGTTTATTGGACGGTTTTGCGACTCTAGAATCGAGCCGTCCGGCCGCCAAGGGCGCGGGGCGCACAGATTACATTATTTTTCAAATTGCCGACCGGCCTGGTCCCATTGGTCTCTCGCCGCCGCCTGGGTGATTGCGGTGTGCCGGCGAAAGCAAGCACACTCCCCGCGCATAGCAGCGGACCAAACCATGCCCATCGCCTATCTCGACCCGCATTCCGGCGCGACCTTCCCGCTCGATCAGCCGCGCTGGTGCGGGCCGGGGCAGACGCCGCTGCTGCTGACCCCCCTGCCCGGCATCACCCGCGGGCGGATCGACACCACGACCCGCAGCCTGTGGCGTTACCGCGCCGCTTTCCCGATGCAGACCGACAACCCCATCACGATGGGCGAGGGCTGCACGCCGTTGGTCCCTCGCCGCCTGCACGGCGCCGATGTCCTGCTGAAATGCGAGTGGTTCATGCCCACCGGCAGCTTCAAGGATCGCGGTGCCTCGGTGATGCTGTCCCTTCTCCGCGCGCAGGGGATCGAGCACGTGCTGGAGGACAGTTCCGGCAACGGCGGCGCCGCGGTCTCCGCCTATGCCGCCGCCGGCGGGATGCGCGCCACGATCATGGCCCCGGAGTCCACGAGCCCCGCCAAGACGGTGGCCATGCGCGCCTGCGGTGCGACGGTGGAACTGATCCCCGGCTCTCGCCAGGCGACCTCCGACGCGGCGGTCGCGCGGGCGGAGTCGGTCTTCTACGCCAGCCATAACTGGCACCCGTTCTTCCTGCACGGCACGAAGACGCTGGCCTATGAATTGTGGGAAGACCTGGGCTTCTCCGTTCCCGACAACATCATCACTCCGTGTGGCGCGGGATCGAACGTCCTCGGCTGCGGCATCGGGTTCGACGAATTGCTGCGCGCCGGCCAGATCGACCGCATGCCGCGCATCTTCGCCTCCCAACCCGCCATGTGCGGGCCGATCGCGGCGTCGTTCCTGGCGGGCGTGGATACGCCGGTGGACACGCCCATCGCCCCCACCATCGCCGAGGGCACCGCCATCGCCCAACCCATCCGGTTGCGGGAGGTCCTGGGCACCCTGCGCTCGACCGGCGGCGGAGCGGTGATGGTGTCCGAGCAGGAAATCACCGACGCCACCTTCGACCTGGCGCGCATGGGGATCTATGTGGAGCCGACCTCCGCCCAGGCTTCCGCCGCGCTGCGCCAGTTGCTCGCGGCCGGAACCATCACGCCGGACCAGACCACCGTGCTGGTGCTGACAGGCTCCGGCCTGAAGGCGACGCCCCGCATCGCCGAGATGATGGGGATCGCGCTGTAGGGGCCAGCCGAAGGAAACATTTGAAATCACCGTGCCAAGGCGCGCAGAGTACTCCTCTTGGCAATACCGGCGGGCGGCCCTGCTCGCGTCACGGCCCGATCAGGGTGGGATCGTCCCGCCGCGCACCGGAAGGAGCGGCTGATGACCATCGCGGCAATTCTCAAGCACAAGGGATCCCAGGTGACCACGGTGGCGCTCGGCGCCACGGTCGCCGAGGTGGCGGCCACGCTCACGCGGCACCGCATCGGCGCGGCCCCCGTGGTGAACGTCGATGGCGCACTGTCCGGCATCGTCAGCGAACGTGACATCGTCATCTGCCTCGCCACCCATGGAGCGCGGGCGCTGGAGATGACGGCGGCCGAGATCATGACCGGCTCCCCCCAGGTCGTGGCGCTGGCGACGACCGAGGCGGAGGCGATGGAGATGATGACCAACGGCCGGTTCCGTCATCTGCCGGTGTTGGCCGGCGACCGCATGATCGGCCTCATCAGCATCGGCGACGTCGTGAAGGCCAGGCTCATGGAACAGGAAACCGAGGTCACCAGCCTGCGCGCCTACGTGGCCGGGGTCGGCTGACGGTTCAGGCTTTCTTTTCCCAGCCGCGGGCGCCCTGCTGCCAATAGGTCAGGGTGTGCCCGCCGGCGCGGGCGGCCTTCCAGCGTTCGCGGGCGGCGGCGACGGCGGCTTCGTCATTGCCGTCGAACAGGTCGAACACACGCTCGAACGCATCGAGGCGCTGGCTGGCCGAACCGCGCACCAGGAACAGGAATTTCGCATCGTTCGGCGCCGCGTCGTCGGTCGCGAGCCAGATCGGCTGCAGGTCGGCATCCCCGTCGGCCGCGGTGCCGTGCGGCAGCCATTCGGGATCGGCGGCTTCCCACAACGCCTTGTCCAGCGCCTTGACCGCGTCATCCCCGGGACACAGCACGACCGCGCGCTGCCCCGTCGCAAGCGTCCGCCCCAGCAACTGGGGCAGCGCCTGCAACAGGTCGCTGCGGGTCAGGTGGTAGAACCCGACCTGCGCCATCAGCCCTCGTAGTGGTCCGCGACCAGCCGATCGAGCATCCGCACGCCATAGGCAGTGGCACCCTTCGGCGTCGTCGGGGCGTCCTTGCCGCTCCAGGCCACGCCCGCGATGTCGAGATGCGCCCAGGGCTTGTCGTTGACGAAGCGCTTGATGAAATGCGCCGCGGTGATCGAACCGCCAGGCCGGCCGCCGACGTTCTTCATGTCGGCGATCTCGGACTTGATCTGCTTGTCGTAGTCGTCATGCATCGGCAGGCGCCACAGCTTCTCCCCGGTCGCGGTGCCGGCTGCGACCAGGCGTTCAGCCAGTTCGTCGTTGTTGGAGAAGACGCCGCCATATTCATGGCCGAGGGCGATGATCATCGCGCCGGTCAGCGTGGCCAGGTCGACCATGAACTTCGGGTCGAACTTCTGCTGCGCGTACCAAAGCACATCGGCCAGGACCAGGCGGCCCTCGGCGTCGGTGTTGATGACCTCGATCGTCTGGCCGGAGTAGCTGGTGACCACGTCACCCGGGCGCTGGGCGGTGCCGGAGGGCATGTT